>DATKFO010000630.1:0-2061 GCA_035544355.1 Thermoanaerobaculia bacterium | reverse complement strand
AACCGGAATGATCGTGTCGATCGGCGAATGGGTGCTGCGCACGGCATGCAAACAACTTCGCCAGTGGCACGATCGCGGACTCGTCGGCCTCAGCGCGTCGGTCAACATTTCTGCGGTTCAGTTGCAGCAACGCGGGCTCGTCGACGCCGTGCAAAGCGCGCTCGAGGAAAGCGGCGTCGCTCCCGAGTTGCTGCAGCTCGAGATCACCGAGAGCGCGGCGATGCAGAACATCGAGCTGACGATGAAAGTGCTGCGCGAGCTGAAAGACATGGGCATCAGCATCGCCGTCGACGATTTCGGCACCGGCCAGTCGTCGCTGATCTATCTGAAAGAGTTCCCGATCGACACGGTGAAGATCGACAAGGGATTCCTGAGCGACGTCACCGGCGACGACACCGCAGCCGCGATCGTGTCGTACGTGATCAACCTCGCGCACACGCTGCGGCTCAAAGTCGTCGCGGAAGGCGTCGAGACCGATCAGCAGTACACGTTCCTCCGCCACTTCGCCTGCGATCTGATGCAGGGCTATCTCTTCAGCCCGCCGCTGCCCGCGGACGAGGTCTACACGTTCCTGCAGGAAGCAGTGATCAAGCCGCGCACGATCGAATTGCGGCGCCCGGAAGTGTAGGAGTGCGGTGACGAAGTCACCGCTTTCGTATCCGGATCAGAAAGCGGTGGCTTTGCCACCGCACTCCTAGACTTACTATGCCCCGCATGCGGACGGACGTGGCGGTGGTCGGCGGCGGGCCTGCCGGCGCGGCGCTGGCGATCAGCGTTGCGGGTCAGGGGCGCGGGGTCGTCATCATCGAGAGCTCGGATTACTCGGCGATCCGCGCGGGTGAGACGCTGCAGCCGGCATCGCGTGCACTCATTGAGAAGCTCGGTGTGTGGGAACGTTTTCTCGACGATGCACACGTCTCTTCGCACGGCGTCGCTTCGGCGTGGGGGTCGGATGAGCTGCAGGCGAACGACTTCTTCGTCGCGCCGCGTGGCAACGGCTGGCATCTCGATCGGAGTCGCTTTGACCACATGCTGGCCAGCGAAGCGGAACGGCGCGGCGCGACGTTGCTGACGAATGCACGCGTTGCCGGCATCGAGCGGATAGCGGACGGATGGCGCATCACGACGCGTGCTGGCGCATGCATCGACTGCACGATCGTCATCGACGCCACCGGACGCCGCGCCAGCGTCGCCCGCCGCCTCGGCATCCGCAGACGCGCATTCGATCAACTCGCCGGCGTGTTCGGTGTCATCGCCAACTCCGATCCGGTTGCGAGCTCGTTCACGATCATCGAAGCCGTGCGCGACGGATGGTGGTATGCCGCACAAATCCCGCGCGACCGCGTCGCCGTCGCGTTCATGAGCGACATCGACGTCATCCGTCGCGAAGGGATGCGCGACGCCGCGACATGGATGACGCGTCTTCGCGAGACTCGCCACGTGAACAAACGCGCTGCGGGCTCGCTCGCGCAACCGCTCTCGATGCAGGCAGCCGGTTCCACCATCCTCGATCGCGTGACCGGCGAGGGCTGGCTCGCCATCGGCGATGCCGCTTCTGCGTACGATCCGCTTTCATCGCAGGGCATTCACAAGGCTCTGGCCACTGCGGAAGTTGCGGCGTGGGCGATCGCGAACGAGAACTTCGACGAGTACGAGCGCACCGTGCGCGCTGCGTTCGATGATTACCTCGCCGCTCGCGCGACGTTCTATGCGGGCGAGCGCCGCTGGCCTTCGTCGCTGTTCTGGGCACGGCGGCAGCGGCGATTGGTGCTCGATCCGCGACGCACGATCGGCTTCGACGGGAACGCGCCGAGCGACGATCGCATGGCGCTCATCGAGCCGCAGCTGAGCGTCGCTGAATTGCGCAGCCTCTGCGCGGCGTGCTCGCCGCCGCGGCCCGCGCACGAAATCGTCGCCGCGTTTCGCGCGGCGACGGCGGGCGCGCACGGCGACGACACGATCGTGTTGGCGCTGCAGGCGCTCGTGCGCGAAGGCATCGTCCGGATCGTGTGATTGGTGACTGTGTGTCGTCCTGAGCGGGTGGTGGGAGGGCGCGAAGGA
>DATKFO010000629.1:0-2531 GCA_035544355.1 Thermoanaerobaculia bacterium | reverse complement strand
CGGCGTTCGACGCATCGGGCGTGCTGCTCCTCCCCGGTTGCGCAGACGCGTTCGGACCAAAAGCAATTCGCGCCTCGGCCGGCGCAATCCTGCACGTGCCGATCGTCAACGTGACCGCCAACGATCTCCTCGGCCGCACGCTCTACGCCGCGGATGCAGCAGGCGAAAAAATCGATCCGCCGTCGCGCGACGCGATTCTCGTATTCGGCAACGAAGGCGCGGGCGTATCGGAGGAGATTCTCCTCGCGTCGCGGCGCATCGCCATCCCGATGTCGTCGCGCGTCGAGTCGCTGAACGTCGCGTCGAGTGCGGCGATCCTTTTGTCGCGGACGTTTCGGAGTGCGGCGGCAAAGCCGCCGCTTTCGAATCTCGTGTAACTGTTCCTGTACGCCGAGAACGGACAAGCTGGAGAGCTTGTCCTACGTTCGAGAACGTAGGGCCGCCTCTCAGGCGGCCCAGGGATCCGGGCTAAGATCCAGCACTCCGAAATATGGGAAAGCTCCTCATCGTCGGCACGCCCCTCGGCAACCTCGCCGATCTTCCTCCGCGCGCGATCGATGCGCTCAAGTCCGCGGATCTCATCCTCTGCGAAGACACGCGGCACACGCGCAAGCTGCTCACGCATTTCGGCATCGAAACGCCGACCGACAGTTTTCACGAGCACAACGAAGACCAGCGCGCGGCGCACTTCATCGATCGCATCGAGCGCGGCGAAACGATCGCGCTCGTGAGCGATGCAGGGATGCCCGTCATCTCCGATCCCGGATTTCCGCTCGTGCGCCTCGCCCGCGAGCGCGGCATCGTCATCGAGCCGATTCCCGGTCCGTTCGCGGGCGTGCTCGCGCTCGCAGCGAGCGGGATTCCTCCCCTTCCATTCACATTTCTCGGATTCACGCCGCATCGGCAAAGCGAGCGACTCGATTTCTATCGTCGCATCGCCGATCTCGGACACACGGTGATCGTCTACGAATCGCCGGAACGCGTCGTCGCATCGCTCGAAGACGCGCTCGCAGTCCTCGGCGATACCGACGTCACCGTCGCACGCGAGCTCACGAAGATGCACGAAGAGCTCGTGAGCGGCACGATCTCCGAAGTGCTCGTCACGCTCAGCGCACGCGAGCGCATCTACGGCGAGATCACGATCGTGCTCGGCGCGCGCAAGAAAGTCGCGGACCTCGTCACACCCGAACAAGTCCGCGCGGAGTTCGAGCGCTTGCGCGAAAGCGGATTGCGAAGAAACGACGCGGTGAAAGCGGTGGCGGAGAGTTTCGGGCTACGGAAAAACGACGTCTATCGTTTGTTGCTGGACTGATCCCACAGCACTGCGCGCGAGAACTTGATGAAGTAGTCGATACCCGACGCGAGCGCGAACATCATCACGGCCCACAACATGATCGTGCCCGTCTTGCGGAACTCGCCGAGCTCGTAGCCGAGGATCAGCAGCGAGATCGCGATCACCTGCGAGACCATCTTGAACTTGCCGAGCGGCGACGCGGCGATCGTCACGCCCTGCTGCGCCGCGATCGAGCGGAGTCCCGACACCGCGAACTCGCGGCCGATGATGATCACCACGATCCACGCCGGAACATGCACGGGATCGAGCTCGACGAGCGAGATGAATGCGGCGGACATCAGCAGCTTGTCGGCGATCGGATCGAGCAGCGTGCCGAGGCGCGTGATCTGGTTGTAGCGGCGCGCCACGTAGCCGTCGAAGAAATCGGTGATCGCCGCGACGAGAAAGATCGTGAGCCCGACGAACTCGCGGCCGGTGAATTTCGTCAGCAGCACGACGACGAGAAACGGGACGAGGAAGATGCGGAAGAGCGTGAGCCCGTTCGGCAGGTTCCAGATCTCGTTCGAAACGCGTTGCGCACGGGGCGATTTCGCGACGACCTCGGCGGCTGGGGTCTGGGCAACGGACATCGGCGGATCTTCGTCCGCAGAATAGTCGTTTCGCTGAGGTGTGGGAAGCATGTCGCGACGCTCGTCACGCACTGGAATTTCGTTTCGTCGATTGACATTCCGTTTGAAGCATTTAGAATCGCCAACCTTTTCAGTGGTCTCTCTCGCGAAAGTGGCGGAATTGGTAGACGCGCAGGTCTCAGAAGCCTGTGACCATTAGGTCATGGGGGTTCGATTCCCCCCTTTCGCACCAACTGACTCACCTCCCTGGCGCACGATTCGCACCAATGCATCTACGGATGAGGCGCCTGACTTCGATTCTCGTCACGCTCGCCGCGATCGCGTGTCATGAAGCGCCCCCCCAAAAAAGCGCGGTAACTGCGAGCACCCACGACGAGATGCGCACCGTCGAATCCGAGGATCCGCGCCCCGCAGTCATGGATCCGCCGCAGGTGTTGCAGGACGAAGCGCCGCCGCCGAAACCGAAAGGCCAACCGTGGGAAACGCCCACGCCCGTCGTGATGACGCCCGAAGACGAGAAAGTGCGCGCAGAGTTGCCGTTCTCGCCCGCAATCGCAATGGATCCGATCGACGGCAGCAAGATCTCGATCCGCGCAACCACGCCGACA
>DATKFO010000628.1:0-4779 GCA_035544355.1 Thermoanaerobaculia bacterium | reverse complement strand
GCAGCATGAATCCTGACGACGCCGCGAGCACTGCGGGAATCATCAGCAGATAGGGATGTACGCCGATCGAGACCGCGAGCGCCGCGGCGATCGGCATCATCGCAGTCGCGGTCGCGACGTTCGACGCGACTTCCGACAGCGCGGTCACCGCGATGCAGACCACGAGAATCATCGCGATCGGCGGCCAGCTGCCGACGAACGAAAGCCGCGCGCCCGCCCACTTCGAAAAGCCGCTCGACTCGAGTGCGTCCGCGAGCGCGAAGCCGCCGCCGAAAAGAATCAGCACGTCCCACGGCACGCGGCGGAACTCTTCCCATTCGAGCAGGCGCTTGCCATTGCCGACCGGCAGCAGAAACGCGAGGAACGCCATCACGACCGCGACGGTCGTGTCGTTGATCGACTTCGGCACCGAAAAAAGATTCGACCAGCCGGGGATGCGCATCGAGCCGGCGACGATATCCGCGCGAAAGATCCAGAGCAGCGCCGTCGCGGAGCAGAGCAGCACCGCGATTTTCTGCGGGCGCGTCATCGGTCCCGGCTTCTCGAGCCCGAGGGATTCGAGCGGGATCGCTTCGCCTTTTCCGACGCGTGTGACCGTGACGAGAATCAGCCAGCAAATCGGAACTGCGAGGATCAAATACGCGACGCCGAATCCCATCCACGCCGCGAACGAAACGGTCTTCGCGGTCGGAAAGAGCTCGTGCGCGCTGCCGAGGAAAATCAGATTCGTCGGCGTTCCGATCGGTGTGCCGATGCCGCCGAGCGATGCGCCGTACGCGACGCCGAGGAGTGTCGCTTCGGCGGTGCGCTCGCCGCGTGTGCCGAGGCTCGTCACGATCGCGACGGCGATGGGACACATCATCAGCGTCGTCGCGGTGTTCGAGATCCACATCGAGATCACCGCGGTGACGAGCATGACCGCGAGCACGATGCGCCGCGGCTGTGTGCCGACGTGATGCAGCGCGAAGTACGCGATACGGCGATGCAAACCCCAGCGCTCGAACGTCGCGGAGACGAGAAAGCCGCCGAGAAAAAGAAAGACCGCGGAGTTCGCATACGGCGCCGCGATTTTTTCCGCGCTGCTCACGCCCGCGAGCGGAAACAACACGAGCGGCAGCAGCGCCGTAAGCCCCATCGGCACCGCCTCGGTCAGCCACAGCAGCGCCATGAGCAGCCCGACCGCCGCGGTGACGCGCACGTTCGGCGTGAATTGCAAGCTCGTCGGCGCGAGCAGCAACAGCGACGCGATCGCGACGCAGACGAGAATCTTCGGGATGGAAATTGAAGACGGCAAACGCGCCGTAGTGTATCTGGAGTGCGGCGACCGCAGTCGCCGCTCTTCGACAGTTTCGCGCTGGGTGTCCAAAAGCGGCGACTGTGGTCGCCGCACTCCAAAACAGGGCTCCTCTTCCTCCCCCTCTTCGCCCTCACCCTCTATCCGCCGCAGGCGTTCGACGAGATCCTCTACCACCTCTCCTTCGTCCGCTCCATCGCCACCAGCGGCGCGATCCGCTTCCTGCCGCAGCTGCGCTTTCCGATCTTTCCGCAGCTCCACGAGTCGCTCTGCGCACCGATCTTCCTCGCGTTCGGCGACACCGCCACGCACGTCGTCGCGTTCGCGGAAATCATCCTCCTCGCCGCGATCCTCATCGAATGGCGCGGCAATCTCGCCGCTGCGATCGCGCTCGGCAGTCCGATCGTCGTGCACATCGGCACCATCACGTACGTCGACGCCGCGCTCGCGCTGTTCGTCGCCGCCGGTTTCTATTGCCTCGACCGCGAGAAGTACGCATGGTCCGCCCTCCTCCTCGGCACCGCCTGCAGCGTGAAATACCTCGGCCTCTACTTCGCCGGCGTCGCGCTTCTCGTGATCCTGATTCGCCACCGCCGCGAGCTCCCGATGTTTCTCGCGACGCTGATCGCCGCGATGACGCCGATGTACGCGCGCATCGTCGCGCTCGCCGGCAATCCCGTTTTTCCGTTCTTCGGAAAATCGCCGTGGGCGTTTCCGATGGAGAAGCATTTCGTACTGCCGTGGCGATTGCTCTACGACATCACCTTCGCACGCGCGCGCACCGGCATGCAGCCGCCCTACTCGCCGCTTTTCGCGATCGCGCTCTTGATCACGATCGTCGCCGCGTTTCGCAATCGACGCGCGATGTTCGTTGCGCTGCTGTCGATCGTCTACATTGCGATCCTCGCGTTTCTGCCGTCCGAGTCGCGCTACCTGCTGCCGCTCGCGCCGCTCGTCGCCGTCGTCGTTGCCGAGCTCGCACCGAAGCGCAACGTGCTCGCGTTGATCGCAATCGCGCCCGCAATCCTCTACGCCTGCTATCGCCTCGTCCTCCTCGGGCCGCTGCCGCTCACGCCTCCAAAGCGCGAGGCTTTTCTCGAAGCACGCCTCGACGGCTATCGCGCGCTGAAACAACGCGGACCGGGACGCATCTACGTTTGCGGCGCCGAGCTGTTGAAGTACTACGGCGGCGACGATTTCGTCGGCGACGTCTACGGCCCGCAACTCGAGCGGCCGCCCGATGTCCGCAACGTGCTCATCGTCCACAAGAACTGCGAGCCGCCGCGCGGATTCGAGCGCGTCTACTCCGACGGAAACGCGGAGTTGTGGCGTGCTCCTGGACGGCGGACTTATAGTCCGCCGATTTCGAAACCCGGCGGGCTATAAGCCCACCGTCCAGAAGACTCCCTACAATGCGCCCGTGAATGCGCGAGCCGACATCATCATCCCGGTCTACGGCGCGGCGGACGAGCTCGCGCGCTGTCTGGCGAGCGTCGCGAAACACACTGACCTCACGAAGCATCGCCTGCTCCTCGTCATCGACGGACCGCAGGATGACGCCGTCGAAGCCGCGATCGCGGGACACGAGCTGCTGCGCAACGAAACGCGATTGGGCTTCGTCGCGAGCGTGAACCGCGGCATGCGCGCGTTGTCGAACGACGTCGTGCTGCTCAACAGCGACACGATCGTCACCGCGCGCTGGCTCGAGAAATTGACTGCGGCCGCGTATTCGTCGGAGCGCATCGGCACCATCACGCCGCTGTCGAATCACGCGACGCTTTGCTCCGTCCCACGCGCGTTCGAAGAAAATCTCCTGCCGAACCACTACGACGCTGATTCGTTCGGCGCGCTCGTCGAACGCGTTTCGCAGCGCAGCTACATCCGCATTCCGACCGCGGTCGGAGTCTGCATGTACATCCGCCGCGCGCTGCTCGACGAGATCGGCTTCTTCGACGAGAAAAACTTCGGACTCGGATACGGCGAAGAAAACGACTTCTGCATGCGCGCGCTCGAGCGCGGCTGGTTCCACATCGCCGACGACGCCACGTTCATCTACCACGCCGGCCATCGCAGCTTCGGCAAATCGCGCGCCGGACATCAACGCAAAGCAGCCGCCGCGCTGAAACGACTGCACCCGCGCTACATGAAATTGATCGCAGAGTTCATGAACCTCGATCCGCTCGCCGACGTGCGCGAGCGAATCAACAAACACCTCCGGCAACCGGCAACCGGCAACCGGCAACTGCGCGTAGCGCATCTCGTGCACGGCTGGCCGCCGTTCCAACACGCAGGCACCGAGCTTTACGCGCACTGGCTCGTGCAACAGCAGCGCGCGCGGCACCACGTCGCGGTCTACACGCGCGGCGCCGACGCAAATCGCGCGGAAGGCGAAGCGATCGAGTGGATGGACGGGGGCGTGCGCGTCCGCATCATCACCAACAACTTCACGATCCGGAATCCTTTGCGCCGCAATGCACTTCGCAATCGCGAACTCGAGCGCGACTTCGAGCGCTTCCTGAAATCCGAGCGCCCCGATCTGCTGCACGTACATCACCTCGCCGGCCACACCTTCTCGCTCGTCCGCGTCGCGCGCCGGCTCGGCATCCCGATCGTGTTGCAGATTCAGGACTGGTGGTTCCTCTGCGCGCGCGTGAACTACCTCCATCGCGACGGCAATCGCTGCAGCGGACCGGCGCCGGAGAAATGCGCGAGCTGCGCGACGCTGACGAAGATCGCGCCCGCATCGATCACGAATCGTTTGCTGCACGCGATTCGCAGACGCGCCGCGCGCAAAGCGATCGACGCGTGCGATGCGTACATCGCCGGCTCGAACGCGATCCGCAACGATTACGCGCCGCTCATCCCGCGATCGAAACCCTTTCACGTGATTCCGTACGGCGTCGCGATCGAGGCAACGCGCGAAGGCCGGCGTCCCGCAACGCGGCCGATTCGTTTTGGCTACGTCGGCTCGATCGCGCCGCACAAAGGCGTGCACACCGCGGCCGAAGCGATGCGCGGCATCGATCCGTCGCAGGCGACGCTGCGCGCGTGGGGCGACGCGAGCGCGATGCCGGAGTACACCGCGAGCATGAGCAACGTCGACTTCGCGGGCACGTTTCGCGAGGAAGTCAAGCCGCGCGTGTTCGCGGAGATGGACGTCTTGATCGTGCCGTCGATCGGACTCGAATCGTTCGGCCTCGCCGCGCGCGAAGCCATGGCGTGCGGCGTGCCGGTGATCGCATCCGCGGGTGGCGCGCTCTCCGAGATGTTCGAGCCAGGCACGTGCGGCGAGTTTTTTCCCGCCGGCGATGCGAGTGCGCTGCGCGCGATTCTGCGTCGCGTGATCGATGATCCATCGATCATCGATGCGTGGTCGGCGCGCATCACGACGCCGAAGCGCGCGGACACGCACGCGCTCGAGATCGAGCGCGTGTACGCGCAACGTAGGACCGGCTCTCAGCCGGTCCGGTCCGGCTGGAGAGCCG
>DATKFO010000627.1:0-2316 GCA_035544355.1 Thermoanaerobaculia bacterium | reverse complement strand
GGCGGCCCGGCGCTACGCGATCGCTTCCCGGTCCTGGTTCGCGAGCAATCCGAGAAGGCGCGCACCGACGACGAGTAACAGCAGCGTCACGCTCGACAGGATCAACTTGTTGCCGAGCAGCCGCGTGGTTTCGGCCGTCTCCTGGCTGAACCAGGCGGGCGAACACCACCAGATCATCTCCGAGACTCCGGTGACCGCGAGCGCGAGCCCCAACCAGCGGCTCGCCTTCCTGTGTACAAGTACGCCGAGAGTTGCCGCGATGAGGCCAAACATCCAGTAAGCCCGCATTTCAATCAGGGCCCGTTGCTTCTCTTCCCACTCCTCGATGGCCCGGCGAAGCGTCGATTCGGTCTTGAATGGTTCCTGATCCTCGAACCGCCACGCGTCGGGCGACTTCCCAAGATTCTGCTGCTCGAGTTTGTGAACCACCTCTCGGGCCGGTCGATACTTCGCGAGAAGCTCCCGAAGCTGACTCGCGGATTGGATCGAGTTTTCGGCCTCTCCCTTGAATTCATCGAGCACCGAAGTCCTCGGCGCGATCCAGAGTTGGTAGACGTGTCGAGTCGTGTAGACGGTGATCAGAAGAAATCCCACGAGAAACAGAACGCGCTCGAACGTTTTCACGAAGCCCTCCGATGGGAAGCTTGACAGCGACCGACATGCCACCGCTGGCTCGTCGTCTTTTCAATCAGTTAGCGTGAGATCTCGAATCCGTGGGGGCATCTGCTGCATAGCGGTGTACACGGAGGGTATAGAACGTAGGGCCGCCTCTCCAGGCGGCCCGGCGTGTTACGCGATCGCTTCCTCGTCTTCCTGCATGCGGCGCCGCGCGAAAAACTGCTTCACGTCATCGGCGACGACGAAGAATGCGGGGACGACGAGGAGCGAGAGGGCGGTCGAGATCACGAGGCCGCCGATGATGGCGACGGCCATCGGGCCTCGCGTTTCCGAGCCGGGGCCGAGTGCGAGGGCGGGCGGGATGGCGGCCATGAGCGTCGCGACGGACGTCATCATGATCGGGCGCAGGCGCACAGGACCTGCCTGCATCATCGCGTCGCGCGCGGCGAGTCCTTCGCCCTGCTTTTGCACCGCATAGTCGACGAGGATGATCGAGTTCTTTTTCGCGATGCCGAGGAGCAGGAGCAGGCCGATCATCGAAAAGATGTTCAGCGTTTTTCCGGTGATGAGCAGCGCGAACGCAGCGCCGACGACGGACAGCGGCAGGATCGAGAGCACGGTCAGCGGATGCAGGAACGAGTTGAACTGCGATGCGAGGACCATGTAGGCGACGGCGATGCCGAGGATCAGCGCGAAGATCAGCTGGTTCATCGAGTCGCGGAACGCGACGGACGAGCCGCCGAGGACCACGCGATATCCCGCCGGCAGACCTTTGCCGAGTTGCTCGACGAACGCGAGTGCGTCGTTCTGCGAACGGCCTTGTGCGACGTTGCCGTAGATCGAGATCGCGCGCTCGCGATCGCGGCGCACGACGGATTGCAGCGCGGGGCGCTCGTCTTCTTTGACTAGTGCCGACAAAGGCACGAGATCACCGGAGCTCGTGCGCACGCGCAAACGCGCGAGATCTTCGGGGCGCGTGCGCTGGCCGGCGAGCAAGCGCGTGCGGATGTCGATGCGGCGTCCGCCGGTCGAGTATTTGCCGGAGCGAATGCCGCCGACGAGTGCGTTGACGGTCGTCGCGACTTCCTCGACGGAGACGCCGAGGTCGGCGCAGCGATCGCGATCGGGAACGATGCGCAGCTCGGGCATCCCGACTTGATAGTCGGTGTCGATGTCGGTCGCCAGTCCGCTCGCGGTGAGCTTCTCGCGCAAGCCGTTCGAGAGCTCGATCAGGCGATTCCATTCCGGTCCGCGCACGGAGAACTCGATCGGGAATCCGCGCTGCGCGGTGAAGCCCTGCTGCGAAAGATCCTGCACGACTGCACGCACGCCGGGATACGAGTTGAGCTCCTTGCGCACGCGCGCGGCGAGATCCTGATGCGTCGCTTCGCGCTCGTCCGCCGGCACCATCGTGACGAAGAGGATTCCGGAGTTGACGCCGCTCGACGTGCCGCCGCCACCGCTGCCGATGCTGCCGAACACGCGCGTGATCTCCGGCTGCTTCATCAGGTATTGCTCCGCGCGCTGGAACACGCGATCGGTTTCGCTGATGTCCGCGCCGACCGCGGTCTGCAGGCGCACCATCATGCGGCTCTGGTCCTGCGACGGAACGAACTCGCGCGGCAGCCGCGTGAAGACGAAGATCGAGGTGAAGAAGATCGCGACCGCGAGGACGAGCACCATCACCGGACGCCGCAG
>DATKFO010000626.1:0-6901 GCA_035544355.1 Thermoanaerobaculia bacterium | reverse complement strand
CACCTATGTACCTGTGCACCTCATAACGTGGTCTTCAAATTCGCGCGTGGATTTTCCTGGTAAGCGGCCTCGATCGCATCCACCGCTTCGTCCGGCGCTTCGCGCGGTACTGCGATCTGCACGCGATAGTACTGATCGCCGTTGCCGCCTGATTTCTTTTTCACGCCTTTGCCGGTGAGGCGAAACGTGCGTCCGCCTTGCGTCCCCGCGGGGATGCGTGCACGGACGGGGCCGTGGATCGTCGGCACGTCGACTTCGCCGCCGCGGATCGCTTCGCCGACGGTGATCGGCAGCTCGATGTGGATGTCGTCGCCGCGCCGGTCGAAGAACGGATGCGGCCGCACGTGCACGATGAGATGCAGATCGCCCGCGGGTCCGCCGTTCGCGCCGGGCGAGCCTTTGCCGCGGATGCGCAGCGTCGCGCTGTCTGTGACGCCTTCCGGCACTTTCACTTTCACGCGATCGCCGTTGACGCGCAGCTCCATCGTGGTGCCGAGGATGGCGTCGCCGAAGTCGATCGTGATCTCGGCCTGTGCGTCGGCGCCGCGCGATGGGCCGGCCTCGAATCCACTGCCGCTGAAGCCGCCGAAGAGATCGCCGAAGATGTCGGTGAAGTCGCCGCCGCGCTTCGTGCTGGTCGTGCGCTTGCCGCGCGCACCGCCGCCTCCGCCGAAGAACTGCGAGAAGTCGAAGCCCGCGAACGGATTCGCGCCGCCGGGTCCGAATGCTTCGCGTCCGAGGCGGTCGTACTGCGCGCGCTTTTCCTTGTCGCTCAGCACCGCGTACGCCTCGGAGATCTCCTTGAACTTGTTCTCCGCTTCCTTGTTCCCCTTGTTTTTGTCGGGGTGGAACTTCTTCGCCAGGTTGCGATAAGCCTTTTTGAGCTCATCCTCGGACGCGTTTTTCTTCACGCCGAGAATTTCGTAGTAGTCGCGTTCAGCCACGGCGCGAAGTATAGAGTGGGCGGGTGCAGTGGGCAGTTCGCAGTTGGCAGTGGGCAGTGAAACGTCGATGTTTTTTCCTCTGCCCACTGCGAACTGCCAACTGCCCACTGTCTTCGTGGTAAAAATCTCGCAACGAGCCAACGCATGTACGGAACCGTGTCGCGACGCAACGTGCTCACCATGATTCTCGCGGGAGGAATGGGCGAGCGGCTGTATCCGCTGACGCGCGATCGCGCGAAGCCCGCGGTGCCGTTCGGCGGGCGCTACCGGATCATCGACTTCGTTATCAACAACTTCATCAACTCCGGCTTTTTCAAGATCAAGATCATGACGCAGTTCAAGTCGAACTCGCTGATCGAGCACATCACGCGCACGTGGCGCCTGGTGCCGGAGATTGGTCAATACGTTGACATCGTGCCCGCGCAGATGCGCAAGGGCCCGTTCTGGTTCCGCGGCACCGCCGACGCGGTGTTTCAGAACCTCGAGCTCATCTTCGACGAGCAGCCCGACTACGTCTGCGTGTTCGGCGGCGATCACATCTACAAGATGGATGTGCACCAGATGCTGCAGGAGCACATCGCGAACGACGCCGATCTCACGATCGCCACGATTCCGGTGCCGCTCTACGAGGCGCATCACTTCGGCATCGTCGAAGTCGACGACGACTGGCGCGTCACCGGCTTCGTCGAGAAGCCGAAGGAAGGCGCGCGCACGATTCCGGGGCGGCCGGACATGGTGCTCGCATCGATGGGCAACTACATTTTCAAATCGAGCGTGATGATCGACGTGCTGCAGCGCAACGCGCTGCGCGACGCGGCGCACGATTTCGGCAAAGAGATCATCCCCGACATGTACCCGCGGATGCGCGTGTACGCGTACGACTTCGCGAAGAATCACGTTCCGGGCGAGGAGGCGTACAACCGGGGGTACTGGCGCGACGTCGGAACCATTGATTCTTTTTTCGCGGCCGCGCTCGATCTCGTCTCGGTCACGCCGCTGTTCAATCTGTACAACCCGCAGTGGCCGATCGTGTCCGCGCCGATGCATCTGCCGCCGGCGAAGTTCGTGTTCGCCGATCAGCAGTCGCAGCGCATCGGCATCGCGACCGATTCGCTCGTCTCCGACGGCTGCATCATCTCCGGCGGCACGATCAATCGCTGCGTGCTGCATCCGCGCGTGCGCATTCACTCGTACTCCGACGTCGACGAATCGATCCTGATGGACAGCGTCGAGATCGGACGGCATTCGAAGATCCGCCGCACGATCATCGACAAGGGCGTGAAGATCCCGCCGCACACGACGATCGGCTACGACATCGAACACGATCGCGAGCGCTTTACAGTGACGGAAACAGGAATCGTCGTCGTGCCGAAAGGCGCGGCGATCGTGGAAGATCGGGTGACGGCATGAGCACGGTTGTCGGAAAAGCGCGCGTCGACGGGCGCGCCGCGAATGAATTGCGTCCCGTCGTCATCCGCCCGAATTTCACGAAGCACGCGGAAGGCTCGGTGCTGATCGAGGTCGGCGACACGCGCGTGATCTGCACGGCGTCGATTCAGGAAAAAGTTCCGCCGTTTCTCTATCGCTCCGGCAAAGGGTGGATCACCGCGGAGTACGGCATGTTGCCGCGCGCAACGACCGAGCGCGTCGAGCGCGAGGCCGCGCGCGGAAAGCAGGGCGGCCGCACGATGGAGATTCAACGCCTCATCGGACGCTCGCTGCGCGCAGCCGTGAGTGCGGAAATGCTCGGCGAGCGCACGATCTGGATCGATTGCGACGTGATCCAGGCCGACGGCGGAACGCGCACCGCCTCGATCACGGGCTCGTACGTCGCGCTCGTGCTCGCGCTGGGACGCCTCTACGTCGACGGCAATCTGCAGAGCTGGCCCATCAACGACTTCATCGCCGCTGTTTCGGTCGGCATGATCGGCAACGTCGCGTGTCTCGATCTGAATTACGAAGAGGATTCGAAGGCCGGCGTCGACATGAACATCGTCGCGACCGGCAAGGGACGCTTCGTCGAGCTGCAAGGCACGGCGGAAGGCGCGACGTTCAGCGACGAAGACATGCAGGCGATGGTCGGCCTCGCGAAGACTGGCATCCAGGCGCTGGTCGAGAAACAGCGCGAAGTGCTGGCGCCGACGCTCGACCGCGTCGACAAGCTCGCGCGCGAACGGCTGAATCGGAAGTTTCGGTGAGTTTAGGAGTGCGGTGGCAGAGCCACCGCTTTCGAATCCTGGATCGCAAAGCGGTGGCTTCGCCACCGCACTCCTAAACCGAGCGCGGTCAGCGCCGCGATCAACACGCCCGCCTTCCACGTCCATGGGTCGTACCAGACGCGGACGTCCATTTCGCCTGCGGGGACGGCGAAGCCGAGGAAGCCTCCGTTGACTTGGAGCGGCTCGACGCGGCGGCCGAAGCGCTCGACGTGCCAGCCGGGCCAGTACGGAATACTCGAGACGATGATCGAGTAGCGCGGCGCGCGCACGCGCAATCGATAGTCCGTCGGTTTCGCATCGACGATCTCCAGCGTTGCGCCCGCTGCGTTCGGTGTGCGCGGTGCGAGGAGGTCGGTGCGCATCTGATCGTTCTCGACCGGGAGTTTGTCGAGAATCACGGTGTCGTCCCAGTCGCGCTGCTTGATCAGTAAACGAATGAACGCGTCGTCGCGGAATTCGAGGAGGACGTTGCGCACGGCGTAGAAGCGCGGCAGCGCGTCGTGATTTTCAAAGATGCGGCCGTCGTCGCCGTCGTAGACGAGCGAGAAGCGCTGCGTATCTTTCAAATTCGCGCGTGGCGGCGTGAGGACGTACTTCACGCCGAGGTAGTCGAGCAGCGTGGTCTCGAGATTTTCCCAGCGTGCGAAGTAGTCGCCGGGATCGTAGCCGGTGAGGACGCGCAGGACGCCGAGGTAGCGGCCGTTCGCCATCGGATCGTGCGCGCGTGCGTCTTCGAGATCGTAGAGCGCGGACACGTTCGGAAAGAACACGGGGCCTGCGCCGACGATGCGGAACGGCGCGTTCTTCGGTTGCTGATCGCGTAGCTCGAGCAGCTTCGCGATCAGCGGCGTCTTCGGATACATCAGGTTCGCGGGAACGGTCGGGTTCCAGTTGCGGCCGACGCACCACAGCTCGTTGATGAGGAAGACGAGCGTCAACATCAGCACGGCTTCGCGCCACTTCTGTTTGATCGTTGCGGTTGCGGCGATGACGAGGACGAGCGCGCTCGGCAACATCGCGAGCAGCGCACCGTCGCGAAAACGTGCGGATGGGAAGTCGACGGTCGTCGGCAAGAACAGCAACAGCGCGGCCGATGCGATCACGCCGGCGAGGAATGCTTTCGTGTGTCCGCGTTGCAGGAGATCGACTGCGGCGGCGGTCGCGAGCGCGAGGAGAAAACAGAAGAGCAAGCGCAATCGCGCGTTCGCGGCGAGTCGGAAGACGAGATGGAACAGCGTACTGATGCCGGGCCAGGCGAGGAAGATGCCGAGGACGAGCACGGTGGCGATCACGAAGAAGGCTTCGCGCGATCGCCAGCGTCGCGTGGCGATCACATGGACGAGCAGCGTGAGCCACGCGCCGATGCCGAGCGCGCCCGCGAAGCCGGTGATCGATTCCGCGCGCGACGGTCCCCACGCCGGCTCTTCCGGCACCGCGCCGAAGAAGTGCGGCTGCAGCAGCACGATGATCGACGCCCAGTCGGAGTAGTAGCCCATCACTGCCGGCGTGACCTTGAGCTCGTGATAGCGCTTCGACTTCGTCACCGCTTCGGCGAACGTCATCAGGAAGGGCGCCGCGAGCAGCGCGGCGACGATCAGCGCACTTGCGAGCGTGCCGACGAAGCGCATGCGCTCTCGCCAGGATGGCCACGCGTCGGCGATGAGAATCCACGCGACGTACAGCAGCGCGAGGAAGAACGCGTGCGATACGGTTTCGGGATGGCCGCCGTAGAGCATCGTAGTCCAGAGCAGCGCCGCGAACAGAAAGCGTGCGTACGTCCGCTTCTCCTGGAGGAGATCGATCGCGAGGAGCACCGCGGGCAGAAAGCAGGCAACGGTCACCAGAGGAAAATGCAGCCAGACGATGAGGAACGACGAGAACGCGAATGACACCGCGCCGATCGTGCTCGCGAGCTCCGACCAGCCGCGTCTACGGCAGTAGAGAAAGGTGAAGGTTGCCGCGATGAGAATTTTCCACGCGGCTTCGGCGGTGAAGGCGTAGCCGAGGGGCAGCGGAAGGGCGAGGAGGCGGAGCGGCGAAAGCGCGGAGGATTGCGCGCTCGCGAGCAGCGGATAGCCCGAGCCGGCGAGGTGATTCCAGAGCGGCACGTGCAGCGCTTTCCAGCTTTCGCGCGCCTCATGCGCCCACGGCACGATTTGCAGGATGACGTCGTTGAGCTCCGCGTTCTGCACGTGATGATCGCGCGCGACGTACGCCCACGGCGGCAGCGTTTGCAAAAAATCCGCGGGCACGTTGACCCACGCCTGCGTCATCGGCTTGAAGAGAAAGATCAGAACGAGCGCGTAGAAAAACGCGGCGATCCGCCACGGAAACGCGACGACGCCGCGGCGAGCGAGGTACACCGCCAGCGCGTAGATCGCGGCGACGTAGAGCCAGGTGGGGTTGAACATCGGCGGCGGATCATACTTTGGACTGCGGCATGGGATCGCACTCCAGATCCGAGGCATCACGTCGATCTGGAGTGCGCGCGGCCATGCCGCCGCTTTGGGTAGCCGCCGAATGCCAGCGCTTGCCCGTAGCACGCAACACGCGCGAACAAAACATCCCTGATTCTCACGAGATGCGAGCGCGCCGCGTTACCCAAAGCGGCGGCATGGCCGCCGCACTCCACATGACGACGAGCGTCAACAGACAAACGATCGTTCCGATCCAGAAGCTTCGATCGCTTCGTGGATTCTCGAAGCGCACCTTCGACGCATTCACGTTCTCGTAAATCCGTCCGTCCGTGCCGTCATATGCGAGGCGATGTCGCGCGACGTCGCGTCCCGGCTCCGTGACGATCCAGCGTACGTTCAACGTGTTCAGCAGCGGCGTGTCGGCGTCGTTCCACTTCGCGTAATAGGTGCCCGTGTCGTAGTGCGCGTCGCGGCGCAGCATGTCGATGTAACGCGCGTTCGCCATCGGATCGTGGACGCGGACGTCGGCGAATCCGAAGATCGCGTTCGTGTTCGGGAAGAGCGCGCCGCCGATGCCGACGATGCGCTCGCCGTGATCGAGTTTGTCCAGTGCTGTGATGAGCGGGGTGCGCGGATAGAGCGTCTTTGCGGGGAAGACGGGGTTCCAGTTGTGGCCTGCGAACCAAAGCTCGAGGAACAAGGCGACGACGATCACGACGCGCCAGCGGAACAGCGCAAGCAACAACGCGATCGCGCCAGGAATCGCTGCGATCAGTGTCGCGTGTTTCGCGGCGTCGCTTGGGAAGTTCGTCGTTGCGATCGCGAGCGCGAGTGGCAATGCAGTAGCGACGACGCCTGCGATGATCGCGGCGCGCTCGCGGACGAGGTGCAGCATCGCCGCGATTTGCACTGCGCCGAACCAGCAGAGGAACAGGCGGAATCGTGCGTGTGCGGTGAACGGGATCAGCCATTTGATTGGCTCGCTGATCGGTGACCAGTCCGCGATGACTGCGAAGCCGATCAGCCAGCCGATCGCGAACAGCAATTCGCGCGATCGCCACGTGCGGTTGATTGCGATGTGCACGAGGAGTGCGACGAGTGCGGCGATGCCGAGGATGCTGGCGAAGCCGGTGATCGATTCGAGGTAGGCGGGGCCCCACGGCACGGGGCGTGGTCCGTAGAATTTCGGTTCGAGCAGGAGCACGAGCGATGCGCGATCGGAGTACGGGATTGCGTCGAACGGTTTCGCTTTTTGTTCGTGGAAGCGCTGCGATTGCGGCATAGCTTCGAGAAACGGCGCGAGCAGCGGAGCCGCAAGCAA
>DATKFO010000625.1:0-7989 GCA_035544355.1 Thermoanaerobaculia bacterium | reverse complement strand
GGCCCGACCGGCGCGGGAAAGACGACGTTCGCGCGCGAGTTTCTTCCCGCCGAGGCGGGGCTTCCGATTTTCGTCAACGCCGATCTGATCGCAGCGGGGCTCTCACCGTTCGATCCCGACGCGGCGGCGATTCGCGCGGGGCGGATGATGCTCGCGGAGATCGACCGTCACGCGGCGGCGGGGAGGAGCTTCGCGTTCGAGACGACTTTGGCGGGGCATACGTACATGAGAAGGATCGATGCGTGGCGTCGTGATCGGTACGAGGTGAAATTGATTTTCCTTTCACTCGGATCCGTCGAGGAAGCGATCGATCGCGTTGCGAGTCGCGTGGCGCAAGGTGGTCACCACGTTGCACCGGACGTGATTCGCAGACGTTTCGAGAGTGGTATGCGAAACTTTCTCGACATCTACCGCCATCGCGTCGACTCGTGGCAATGGCGCGACAACAGCACGTTGACGCCGCGATTGATCGATGAAGGAGTGAATCGATGAAGAGCGATCTCGAATCGAAGTCGCCGGACGCCGACATGCAGGCCGTCCCGCATGCGCTGTTGCGTGCTGCTCGGCGCGCGCGTGAAATCGCGATGCGCACGAACACGCCGCTCGTCATCGTGCGTGACGGCGTGCTCGTCCACGAGTACATCACCGAGGCGGATCTCGAGGAGTTTGATCGGTCGATGGATGTTTAGGAGTGCGGCGGCGGTCGGTAGCCGCCGCTTTCTGATCCGGATCACAAAGCGGTGGCTTTGCCACCGCACTCCTAAATTCACTGCGCTTTTACGTACGTTGGGTCTTGGGTTTCGTCGTCGATGACGGAGCCGTATGCGGTTACGCGGCCTTCGCCTTCGATGACGCGGACGCTGATTCTTGCGTTGTAGATGTTGCCGAGGCCGAGTTCGCGGATGATGCCGAATTGGCGGAATTCGTTCGCTTGCAGCGGGATCTGCACGGTTGGGATGACTTTCGAGTCGGGGAGGAAGACTTGCACTTCGACCGTTGCGGGGTTGCCTGAGACTTCGGCGATGCCGAGGTTGGTGCGGAAGCGGGTGGAGTCTTCGACCTGCAGGATTTGGAGTGCGCGTCCTCCGTTTGCTGCGGCTTCGTCGGTCGTCACCGCGGGGATGAATTGGCCGAACGTGCCGGTCGGTGTCTGGTTGAACGTGCGGCCGGTGACGACGAGTGATGACGCGCTTTGCGTCGAAACGTGGACGGCGCCGCCGGTGTTCGTGGTTTGGAACAGCGTCGACAGGACGTTGTCGAGTGTGCGCACTTCGCCGGGTTGCAGGACGACGTCGGCGCTCAGCGGCGTGCCGTTGTTTTGCGGGTAGAACTTCAGCGATGCGGATTGCGGCGTGGTGCCGGCGTTGAAGATGCGCATGTCGGTCTGCCAGTTCGCGAGCGCGTTCTTGAGATCGGCGACGCCGGGCAGGACCCACTTGTTTCCGAGGATCGAGTTGATCTCGACGGGCGAGACGAGCAGCGGATCGTTCGTGAAGTTGTCGACCACGGATGCGTAGGCGGTGACTTTGCCTTCGCCGCCGGTGACGCGCACTTCGAGGCGGGCGTCGGTGAGCGTGAGGTTGTTCTGCGCGAGGAGGCCGTTGAGCTGGCGCTGTTCGCCGGCCTTGAGATCGAACGGCAGCTCGAGCAGTTTCGCGCCTGCGCTGTTGAAGACGCTGACGAGCACGGACGCGGGCGCGCCGGATGCTTCGACGAGTCCGACGTTCGTGCGGAACTGCGCCGATTGCGCGATCTGCTGCAGCGAGAGCACCGGTGCGAAGCCTTCGAGCGCTTTGCCGATGAAGCTCGAGAACGCGATGCCGGGGATGTGTTGTCCGAGCGTGCCGTTCGTGGCGACGTTGTAGGTGCGGCTCGAGACTGCGGTCGCGAGGTCGACGCTCGGTATTTCTTTGGGCGCGATCTGGTCGCTGATCGGATGGATCTCGAGCACGCCGTTTGCGCCGTCGCCGAGTGAGCCGATGCCGTACCAGTTGCGGACGATGTCGTCGAGCGCGGTCGTTGCGCCGGCTTCAACGTCGACGGTCGTCTGCTTGATCTCGGTACTGCCGCCACCCGGCGTGAACGTGAGCTGATATTGCCGCGCGAAAGAGCCGACGTTGCTGAGGCGGATGTCGGATTGCCAGTGCGAGTTGACGCCGTCGAGATGGCCGACGGACGGGATGATGATCGCGTTCGCGGGCGGCGTCGTGAACGTGTTCGTCGGTGTAACCGGTGTGACGAGACTGATCGACACCGGCACGCTCTTCGTCGACGACGCGGTGGTCGTGATGCCCGAGTTGTTCGGCGTGCTGATGATGACGATGACGGTGCCGGTGAACGTGCCGTTCGGGAGTTGCGCGGGATCGCCGGTCACGTGCAGCGTGACGCCTTCGGGCGGCAGTGGTCCCTGCGCGGGCGAGACGGTGAGCCATGGGCGATCGACGCTCGCGTTGAAGATGAGATTCTGGCCGGGCTCGCCGGGGAAGAAGACTTCCTGCACGACGATCTGCTTGCTGCCCGCGGGCACGTTGACGTTCGGATTCGACTGATTCTTCGGCGGCAGCGGAATGATGACGACGCGGATCGTGAGCGAATTCGCGCCCGCGCCCTGGTTGCATTCGTTGAAGGCGCGGACGCGGTAGTAGAACGCGGTCGCGACGTCGGCGGTGTGCGTGTACGTCGAGAGCAGCGTGGTCGTGCTGCGCGTCGTCGCGCCGGTGAAGTCGGGATTGCTCGCTTCGTCGATCTCGTAGCGCGTCGCGCCTGCGATCGCGTCCCATTCGACGTTGTACGTGTGGCCGGAGGTTGCTTCGCCGACGACGCTCGCGATCACGCGGTCCGGTGCGCTGCAGTGATTGAAGGAGCCGTTCGCCGATTGCAGCGGTGGGCAGCCTTCGACGGTTGCGACGACGAACCACGTCACCGGACCGTTCGACGGCAGGCTCGCGGTGAGTGTCGTTGCGCCGGTCGATCCGATTTCGGTCGCGGCACCGCCGCTGATCGACGCGAAGACTTTGTAGAGCGTCGCGTTTGCGACCGCGCTCCACGTGAAGGTGACCGGCGAGGCAACGACGCTGCCGTTCGCGGGCGCGATCAACGTTGGCGGTGTGGCGTTGCACGACGTCGCGGTGTGGAAGTGCACGCAGCTCGACGTGCGCGTCGGGCAGGAATTGCGCAGCGCTTCGATGCGCAATTCATAATCGCTGTTCGGGAGGAGATCGGAGTACGCGAGCGTGTTGAAGTTCGTCGACGCGAAGAGCGTCGTGCAGCCGCTGCCCGCGGGGCCGAAGTAGACGTTGTACGAATTCGCGTTCGCGTTGCTCCACGCGAATTGGCCCGTCGTCGCGACGTTCGATGCGCCGTCGAGCGGTTGAATGATGATCGGCGGCGACGTCGGGCAGCCGGGCGAGGTCGTCACGCTGTCGCTGTTGTTTGCGGCGTTCGGATCGGATGTCGCCGACGATACGGTCGCGGTGTTCGTAATCGAGGAGCTGCCGGGGCCGACCGTGTACGAGGAGTTGATGATCACGCTTTGGCCTGCGTTGAGGTTGCCGATCGCGCAGGGGAACGGCGTCGTGCATGCGCCGCTGTTCGAGACGAACGTGAGGCGCGACGGAGTCGGATCATCAACGGTGACGCCGGTCGCATCCGACGGGCCGATGTTCGTGACGGTGATCGAGTAGTTGATTGTCGAGCTCGTGCCGAGGGTTGCGGGGCCGGACTTGTTGATGGCGAGATCGGCTTGCTGCGTGATGTTGACGCTCGCGACCGCGGTGTTGTTCGCGCCGTTCGGATCGGCAGTCGGCGACGACACGGTTGCGGTGTTGGCGATCGAGCCGGTGGCGTTCGGCGGTACCGCGTACGTGGCGTTGATCGTCTTCGTGAAGCCGGACAGGATCGCGCCGAGCGCGCAGGGGAACGCGGTCGTGCAATCGCCGCTGGTCGAGACGAACGTCGCGCCGGCCGGCGTCGGATCGTTGACGGTGACGCTCGCCGCGGTCGACGGACCGTTGTTCGTGACGGTGATCGTGAACGTGACGTTCGTGCCGGCGACGACGGTTGGAAGCGGCGCGATCTTGCCGATCGCGAGATCGGCTTTCGGCGTCACGGTCGTGTTTTCCGAGGCGTTGTTGTTCGTGTTGTTGTTGTCGAACGTGCTGGAGCTGACGGTGCCGTTGAGGGCCATCGAGCCGCCGCCAGCGGGCGCCTGCGCGACGACGGTGATCGTGGCGCTGCCGGCGCCGAGCGTTGCGGCGTTGCAGTTCGCGGATGGGCCGGTACCGCTGCACGAGAACGTGCCGGACGTGGCGCTGACGATCGACGCGTTGACGATGGAGAGCGCGACGTTGACCGCGCTCGCGGAGTCGGGTCCGTTGTTCGTGATCGTGACGGTGTACGTCGTGTTCGTCGACGCGTCGACCGGATCGGGCGCATCGGTGATGCCGATCGTGAGATCGGCGGTCGGATTCACGGTGATGTTCGCGGTGCCGGTGGCGTTGTTGCCGGCGTTCGGATCGGCGGTCGTTGCGCTTGCCGTCGCGTTGTGCGTGATCGTGGCGAGCACGTTTGCGTTGAGGGTGAGCGTGATGACGGCGCTCGCTGTGCTGCCGAGCGTGCCGATGGAGCAGGTGTATTGGCCGACGGGGCCAGGCGTGCACGTGCCGACGGTGCTCGTCGCGGAGACGAACGTCGCGTTCGTGTAGTTGCCGCCGAGTGTGACGCTGCTCGCGGTGTCAGGGCCGTTGTTCGTGACGGTGATCGTGATGACGGTGTTCTGGTTGTGATTTGCGGATGGCGGCGCGCTCTGCGACGCCATGATGTCCGCCTGGACCACGCTTGCAGTCAGGCGGTAGGCGCTCGGCGTGTAGCTGTCGTTGAGCGAACCTCCGACGCCGAACGTTGGTAGGTTCACGGTCGTGAACGAGGTGCCGGGGAGCGACGGCCAGGTGATGACGTCGAACGTTTGTCCGTTCGACGGTTGAAACGCGTTGATGAGCGTTTCGTTGAACGTGCCGGCGAGCGTCGGTGTCGAGCTGAGGCTCAGCACGTCGAACTGTCCCGCACCGGCGCCGCCGATTTTCATGTTCAGCGTGCCGCTGCCGGTCTGGGTGTACGTGCCGGTGATCGCGATCGTGCCGGCGGTCGCGGGATCGCCGGGTGCGAACGTCGCGTTGTTGCTGACGGACGCGTCGATCGTGCCGTTGCCGCTGACGGAGCCGCCGTTGACGTTGATGGCGAACGCCGACTTGAGATTGCCGCCGTTGAGCTTCGTCGTGCCGTTGGTCTGGAGGTACTGCGTCGTGAAATCGAGCGTGCCCGATTGCAAATCGACGAGGCCGGCGTTCGAGAAGTTCGGTCCGAACGTCTGCGTCGCAGCGCCGGCGGATTTCTTCAACGTGCCGGTCGCAGTGTTCGTGACCGAGCCGCCGTTGAAGCCGATGTTGATCGGGCCGTTGCTGATGAGGCTCATCAAGCCGTTGTTGACGATCGATGCGGTGCTGTCGAGCGTGAGGCTGAACGTCGCCGACGAGACTTTGAGCGTGCCGTTGTTCGTAATCGTACGGCTGTCGATCAGCATGTTGCCGGTGGAACCTGTGAAATCGAGCGTCGCCGTCGGCGCGATCGTGAAGGCGCCGCTGCCGTTGATGTTCGCGGAGTCGATGGTGCTCGGCGTGGCGTTGCCGGTGATCGTGAAATCGCCGGTGCCGCCGAGTGTGCTGCCGAAGCTGACGAGCACCGGAGTCGATGCGCCGGGTGCGGCGCAGTTGAAGTTCGTCGTGCCGTTGAAGACGAGCGTGCGCGCGTTGCCGGTGAGCGCGTAGGAGCCGTTGACGTCGGTCGTGAGCGTGCCGAGGAACCAGACTTCGCCCGTGCCGCCGATCGAGGAGGCTGCGCTGAACGTGCTATCGCCAAACTCGATGCGCGTTCCGGCTGCAACGGTGAACGAGCCGGTGTGGCTCGCGCCGAACGCGGGTAGCGCGAGATTGCCGGCCTGCACGTCGACGATGCCGTCGTTGTTGACGATCGGCATGAACGTCGCGGAGCCGATGCCGTTGCGGCGGAACGTTCCGGTGGCGCTGTTGACGATCGCGGGTGTGTTGCAGCTGGTGCAGTTCGCGCCGGCGGCGAGCTGCGACTCGAAGATGTTGTTGTTCGTCATCAATCCGCCGGCGACGAAGTCGAGCGCGAAGCCGTTGGCCTGATCGAGGATGGTCCCGTTGTTGACGATCGCGCGCGCGACCTGGCGGAGGGTCGAATTCGTGATGTTGAACGACGCGCCGCTGTTGATCGTGGTCGTGCCGGCGCCGCTCATGTTGCCGGCGTCCCACTGGCCGCCGTTGAGCAGAATCGCGCCCGTTCCACCGACGTTGCCGCCGAAGATCGCGAGGTAGGGGATCGTGAGCGCGGTGTTGAAGTTCGTCGTGCCGGAGATCAGCTCGAACGCGCCGGTGCCGATGACGCTCGCGCCGGCGTTGATGTTGTGCGTGACGCTGCCGGTGAACCGGAGGATCGAGGCGGCGCCGGTGTCGAGCTGCGCGGAGAGCGTCGTTGCGCCGTTGAATTCGAGCGTGCCGCTGACGGCGCCGAGGGAGCCGAGCGTGTGCGTGAGCGGAAGAAAGATCTTCGAGAATCCGCCGCCGCCGGTTTTCTTCAGCGTGCCCATGTTCGACATCGTCGCGGAGCCGCCGGCCTGAATGATGCCGTCGGCCGTCATCGAGAACGTGGAGCTCGACTCGTTGTTGAGATTCGCGGTGCTCGACACGGTGAGGAAGTTCGTGGCGTCGGCGTTGTAGTTCAGCGTGCCGGCGTTCGTGAATGTCACGCTGCCGGTGAGCGTCGTCGGGCTCGTGTTGCCGATCGTCGTGCTGAACACGCGCACGACTCCGCTGCCCTGAATCGTGCCTGCGGTCCACGCGAACGTCTGGATCTGAAATGTGTTCGGTGAGGAGACGGAGAGCGTCGCGCCGGTCGCGGCGAGATCGAAGGTCGTCAAGGCGTTGACGTTCGCGTTGATCTGCAGCGTTGCGGTGCCGACGGCTTCGATTTTTCCGGTTCCGCTGAAGCCGCCGCCGCTGACGGTGAAGGTTCCGCCGAAGAAGTGCACGAGCGACGTCGCGGTCGTCGTCGTGATCGTGCCGGTCGTCATCGAGCCGCCGTTCGCGAGGATGATCGTGCCGCCTGCGCTGTTCGCGGAGATCGTGCCGCCGGTGTTGTTCACCGGGACGTCGATGCGCGTGCCGCTCGCGCCGATGCTCTTCTTGAGCATGCCGCTGTTGTTGAAGACGTTCGTGCCTGCGCCGCTGGTGATGAAGCGATCGCCCTGAATGTCGAACGTGCCAGAAGCGGTGTTGCTGAACGTGGCGCTGTTCTTCAGCTCCAGGTTGAACGAGCCCGGGTCGTAGTTGAACAAGCCGTTGTTCGTGAACGTGGCGTTGTCGAGCGTCGTCAGCATCGTGGGCGCGAGGTGATCGACCTGCCCGGTGTTCGGAACGGTGAACGTGCCGGGACCTTGCAGCGTGCCGCCGGTCCACTTCAGCAGTTTCGTGAATTGAAAATTCGCGCTGACGATCTTGCCGTTCTTCAGTTCGACGTAGTCGAGTGCGGTCACGCCGCTGATCGAGAGCACGGCGTTCGTGCCGTCGACGCGGATGAATCCGAGATTGCCGCCGGCGGTGGTCGTGCCGAGGCTGAAGCTGTACGTCTTGTCTTCGATGGCGAGGATGTTCGTCGCGGCGGGGATGTTGATCGTGCCGCCGTTCGTGCCGCCGCCGTTCCACGCCATCTGTCCGTTGGTGACGTTGACGATGCCGAGATTGTCGAGCTTCGAGAAGATCTGGGAGAAGCCGGTGCCGGCTGTCTTCGTGAGATTCGCGGCGCCGAGATTTTTGAAGATCGCGTTGCCGATCTGGTCGCTAGTGATCGGGACGTCACCGTTGATGTTGAACGTGCCAGAGTTCTCGAGCGTGCCGCCGCTGTTGATGGCGAGAT
>DATKFO010000624.1:0-3404 GCA_035544355.1 Thermoanaerobaculia bacterium | reverse complement strand
CGCCGTCATCGGCGAAGTCGCGTCGTCGAACTCCCTCGCCGCCGCGCCGACGTGCCAAAAGAACAAGGTCCCGATGATCACGCCGTCATCGACGAACCCCGCCGTCACCGAAAAAGGCGACTACATCTTCCGCATGTGCTTCATCGATCCGTACCAGGGTGAAGCGCTCGCGAACTACGTCACGCAGCAGCTGAAGATGAAGAAGGCCGCGATCCTCACCGACGTGAAGAGCGACTACTCCACCGGCCTCGCGCAATTCTTCGAGCGCACGTTCACCGCGAACGGCGGCACGATCGTCGCCAAGCAGAGCTACACGAACGGCGACAGCGACTTCCGCTCGCAGCTGACCACCGTGAAAGCCGCGGGTCCGGAAGTGCTCTTCGTCCCCGGCTACTACACCGACATCGGGCAGATCGCGATCCAGGCCCGCGACCTCGGCATCAAAGCGCCGCTCGTCGGCGGCGACGGCTGGGAATCGCCGAAGCTCATCGAGATCGGCGGCAAGGCCCTCGAAGGCTGCTTCTACTCGAACCACTACTACGCCGACGATCCGACGCCCGTCGTGCACGAGTTCGTGCGCAAATATCAGGAGCGTTACGGCGCGAAGCCGGATGCGCTCGCGGCGCTCGGATATGACGCCGCGCACGTTCTCGCCGACTCGATGAAGCGCGCCGGCAAGACCGACAGCAAATCGATTCGCGACGCGATCGCGGAGACGAAGGGATACGCCGGCGTCACCGGCAACATCACCCTCGGCCCCGACCGCAACCCGATCGGCAAGCGCCTGGTCGTCCTCGAGATCCGCAACGGCCAGCTCGTGCAGAAAGGCGTCGTCGATCCGTCGGCGAGCGCAGCACCCGCGACTGCGACCACGACTTCGACGCAGTAACGATGACGACGAAGCGTCTCGCAACGCTTCTCCTCTTGCTCCCTTTGTTCGGGTGCTCGCCTAAAGAGGCGAGCACCCGCAGCGCTTCGCCGGCGAGCGACGAAATTCTCGTCGGCCAGTACGGCGCGATGACCGGACCGCAGGCGTACGCCGGACAGTCGACGCACAACGGCGTGATGCTCGCGATCGATGAGGTCAACCGCGCCGGCGGCATTCACGGCCGGAACGTCCGCATCATCAACGAAGACGATCAAGGGCGGCCCGAGCAGGCCGCGAGCGTTGCGGCGAAGCTGATCTCGCAGAACGGAGTCGTCGCGATCATCGGCGGCATGTCGTCGTCATGCTCGATCGCGGCCGCGCCGATTTGCGAGAAGAACCGCGTGCCGATGATCACGCCACCTGCGACGAACCCGCGCGTGACGCAGCTCGGCCAATTCATCTTTCGCATGTGCTTCATCGATCCCGACCAGGGTCCGGCCCTGGCGAGATACGCGGTTCGCGATCTGCGATACAAGCGCGCGGCGATCCTCACCGATATCACCAGCGACTATTCGACGGGACTCACCGATGCCTTCGCGAAAACCTATGTCGACAGCGGTGGCGTGATTGTCGCGCGGCAGAGCTTCGTGAGCGGCGACAACGAATTCCGTCCGCAGCTCACCGCGATTCGTGAGGCGAAGCCTGATTTCGTCTTCGTCCCTGCGTACTACATCGACGTCGGTCCCATCGCGGCACAGGCTCGCGATCTCGGGATGAAGCAGATCTTCATCGGCGGCGACGGCTGGGATTCGCCGGCGCTCTTCGACATGGGCCGCAACGCGCTGGAAGGCTCGCTCTACTCGACTCACTACCACGTCGACGATCCCACGCCGGTCGTGCGCGATTTCGTGCAGCGATATCAGGCGCGCTTCGGCGACAAACCGAACGGCCTCGCCGCACTCGGCTACGATGCCGCGCTACTGCTCGCTGATGCGATGAAGCGCTCCGCGAAGATCGACGGCCCGGCCGTTCGCGATGCGATCGCATCCACCAGGAATTTTCCCGCGGTCACCGGCATGATCACGCTCGGACCGGATCGCAATCCGGTCGGCAAGAAACTCGTGATTCTCGAAGTGCGCAACAATCATCCGGAGCTGAAGACCACCATCGACCCAGCTGCATCGACAAAGTAACGGCTTTTCTCTTTACAACACTGACTCCGGCGAGTAGTTTTCGCCCGACCAATTTTCTGCCCTGCATGCAGACTCTTCTTCAAAATCTGGCCAACGGTGTGGCTCTGGGCGCGATCTACGCGCTCATCGCATTGGGATACACGATGGTCTACGGCATCCTCCGCCTGATCAACTTCGCACACGGCGACGTCTTCATGATCGGCGCGTTCGTCGGTTACTACGGCGGCCGCTACTACGCAGCGAACTACGGAGGCTCGAGCCTCGCCGGCGCCGCGATCGTGATGTTGCTCTCGATGATCATCTGCGGCGCGCTCGGCTACGTCATCGAGCGAGTCGCGTATCGCCCGCTGCGCAACGCGCCGCGCATCGCATCGCTCATCACCGCGATCGGCGTGTCGTTCCTGCTCGAATACGGCGGCCAGTTCGTGTTCGGTCCCGATCCGAAATTCTTCCCGACGCTCGTCGAGAAGGAGCGCTACATCGTCGCCGGCTCGATCACGATGACGAACTACGACTTCATCGTCCTCGGCGTCGCGCTCGCGTTCATGGGACTGCTGCAATACATCGTCTACGGCACGAAGCTCGGCCGCGCGATGCGCGCCGTCTCGTTCAACTTCGAAACCGCCGCGCTCATGGGCATCCCCGTGAATCGCATCATCTCGATGACGTTCGTCATCGGCTCGATGCTCGCCGCAGTCGGCGGCATTCTCTTCGGCCTCAAATATCCGAAGATCGAGCCGCTGATGGGCATCATGCCCGGACTCAAAGCCTTCGTCGCCGCAGTGCTCGGCGGAATCGGCAACGTGCCCGGCGCCGTGATCGGCGGACTGCTGATCGGCATCATCGAGTCCTTCGTCGGCGGCAGCCCGATCTCGCAATATCGCGAAGCCATCGCGTTCGTCATCCTCATCGCCATCCTTCTGTTCCGGCCGTCGGGCCTGTTCGGGAAGTACGAGCCGGAGAAGGTCTGATGGCGACGGTCGCGAAGCGCATGGCGTGGTGGAAACGCGATCTGTTGTTCTTCGCCGCGTTGATCGCCGGCATCTTCGCGGTGTGGTGGCTGCTCGAATACATGGCCGCGTGGTGGCCGGCGATGAATTACTTCAACCGGATCATCATCCTGATCGGGATCAACATCACGCTCGCGGTGTCGCTGAACATCATCAGCGGCCACGCGGGCCAGTTCTCCCTCGGCCACGCCGGTTTCATGGCCACAGGCGCATACTTTTCCGCCTATCTCACCGTCACGTTCTTCGATCCGTACCTTCGACGCTTCGAAGGAACTCCGTGGCTGCACGGCGTTCTCTCGAACGTCGCGTTGATCATCGCGATCCTCGCCGCCG
>DATKFO010000623.1:0-6882 GCA_035544355.1 Thermoanaerobaculia bacterium | reverse complement strand
CGTGCGCGTGACCGTGACCGTGACGGAACCGCTTTCTTCTGTCGTGTTGATCGTCGCTACGCTGAACTGCACGGTGCCGGCGGGATCGTCGGTGATCGTGACCGTCGCCGTTCCCGGCACGCCGATCGTCGAGTTGACCGGGTTGCTCAGCGTCACGGTGAACTGTTCGTTTCCTTCGGCCGCGTTGTCGTCGAGGATCGGCACGTTGAACGACTTCGGTGCTGCGTCGCCGTCGTTCCACATGAGCGTGCCGCTCGTCGTCGTGTAGTCGTTGCCCGCTCCCGGTGTCGCACTGCCGGGATTCGTCGTGTATTGCACGGACGACGCGCCGGTCGAGCCGTTGATGCGATTGACGGTGATCGTGACGCTGCCGCCTTGCTCACCGACGCTGTACGTCGCGCTGCTGAACACGAGCTGTCCCGGCTCGACGTCGACGATCGTGACGTTCGCGGGATTGCCCGCACCGATCGACGCGCCTCCGCTCGGATTGCTGAGCGGCACGGTGAACTGTTCGTTTCCTTCGACGGTGTTGTCGTCGAGGATCGGCACCACGATCGGTTCGGAGAGATCGCCCGCGGCAAAATTGACCGTACCGCTCGTCGTCGTGTAGTCGTTGCCAACGCCGGGCGTCGCGCTGCCGGGATTCGTCGTGTACGAAGCCGACGCGGGATCGGGACCGACGTCACGCACGACGGTGAGATTCGCAGAGCCGCCGTTTTCCTGCACCTGATAGTTCTGCGGATTGAATTGAATGACGCCGCCGACGATCTCGACCGCGCCCATGTCGGCGCGCGTCGGATAGAAACGCGGTTGTCCGCGCTGATCGGTGGTCGGTGGGGGGCCGATTCCCGGATCGGCAGCGTTGATGACGACGCTCGCGGGACCGGGACGCTGCGTCTGCGTCGGGCCGCCGTTGTTTGCGAGCGCGCCGAGGGCGGGATCGCTGCCGAGAATGTTGCCCGTGATGTTGTTGATGCTCGCGCTGCCGGGTGCTTCGACCAGGGAGAAGCGAAGATCGAAGGCTCCGCCGCCGGCGAGGTCCATGTTGCCGGCCGACGTGTTGTCCGCGGCGATCGAATTGTTGATCGTCGCGATCCCGTTCCTCAGGTAAACGCCACCCCCATCGAGCGCGGCTTGATTGCCGGCAACGGTGACGAAGTTCAGCGCCAACCCGCTGTAGAGGTTGTAGAAGTAGATGCCGCCGCCGCTGCCGGTCGTGGCTGTGTTCCCGGAGATCGTGCAGTTCTCGAAGACGACCGCATCATCGGGCTCGTAGAAGAAGAATGCGCCGCCCGAGTTTGCCGCCGTGTTGCCGGAGATCGTCGTGCGCTGGAACGTGAGCGGCGCACCGTCGGTGTCGTAGACATTGAAGGCGCCGCCGTCGTCGTCTGCGGTGTTGCCGGACATCGTGGAGTCGCTGACGGTAACCGCGGCGTCGGGATCGTAGAAGTAGATGCCGCCGCCGTCGTCGTTCGCATGGTTTCCGGTGATGTTGGTGCGATCGATGGTCGCCGGACCGCCGGTGTCTTCGAGATAGATGCCGCCGCCGTCGCCGGTCGCGATGTTGCCGCTGATCGTCGAGTCCTGAATCGTGAGAAGCAGAAAGAATCCATCGAGATGGAGTCCGGCGCCGTTGCCGGATGACGTGTTCTGGTCGATCGTGACGGTGTCGAACGTGACGTCGCCGTTGTACAGAAAGACTCCGCCGCCATCGCCCGACGCATCGTTGCCGCTGAACGTGGTGTCGGAGATCTGAATCGTCGCGAGCGGCCCGACGCCGTTGTAGCCGCCGTTCGCCAAGAGCCCCGCGCCGCCTTCGGCGTTGTTCTCCGTGATCTGCGAGTCGCTGATGTTGATGTCGGCGTAGTAGACGTACACGCCGCCGCCGCCCGACGCGTTGTTCCCGGTGATCGTCGAATTTTGAATCGTCAGCTGCGTCGCGTCGTCGCCGCCGACGGCCACTCCGCCGCCGACTCCCTGCGCGTTGTTCCCGGAGACCACGACGGCATCGAGCGTCAGGTTCTCGTAGAAGTCGACGATGCCGGCGCCATTGAGTGCAACGCCCTGCGTGATCGTCAGACCGGCGACGCGCACGTTGAGCGTCGCCGCGCTGTTATACATGTACAACACGCGCGAGCTGCCGCCGCCGCTGACGGTGATCACCGCAGCGCCCGGACCTTGAATGTCGACGGAGTCGCTGATGTAGAGCTGACCGGTCGTCAGCGTGATCGTGCCGGTGAGTCCCGCCTGGAACGTGACGACGTCGTCGCCGGCTGTGGTGTTCGCCTGGATCAATGCATCGCGCAGACTGCCCGCGCCGTTGTCGTTGAGATTCGTGACATTGAACGAGGCAGCGCTGGCAGGCACTGCGGCGAGTGCTGCGACGCCGAGTCCGATGGCTCCGGGTGCGAGCGACGACTTGCTGCGCGGCTTCTTCGCGGCTTTGCGCCGGGAGCGTCTCACGGGCATGGGACCTCACCTTCTCTCGCCAACAGTGGGGAAAATCGGAATGTAGTATAGGACCCCTCGTCCGATGCGACTAGATCGAGAGCTCATCCGTCTTCCATTCACGTTCGACGCGGCGCGGCTCGCCGAAGAGATCGCGCAGTTCGACGAAAGCGACTGGCGCCCGCATCCGCAGGGCTATCCCGGCAACAGCGCGCTGCCGCTCATCGCCGTGCACGGCAATCCCGATGACGACGATGTCAAAGGACCGATGCATGCGACGCCGCATCTCGACCGCTGTCCATATCTGCGCCAGGTGCTCGCCGCGTTTCACGCAGTGTGGGGCCGCACGCGTTTGATGCGCCTCGATGGCAATGCCGAGGCGACGGCGCATTGCGATACGAACTACTACTGGGCGCAGCACGCGCGCGTGCACGTGCCGATCGTCACGAGCGACGACGTCGAATTTTTCTGCGGCGACGCGAAGGTGCACATGGCCGCGGGCGAAGCGTGGATCTTCGATACGTGGCGCGTGCACAACGTGATCAATCCGCGGCCGACGCGCAGGATTCATCTCGTCGCGGACACGATCGGCTCGGCCGCGTTCTGGGAGCTCGTCGAGCGCGGAAGAAATGCTGCGCCTGCGCAACCCGTCGCGTACGACCCGCTGCGGCTTGTCGCGGTGACGACGGAGGCGGTGAATCATCCGATCGTGATGGCGCCCGCGGAGCAGGTCGCGATGATGTCGCTCGTGCTCGATGCAGGGGGCACAGACACTCCTGTCTGTGCCGTTCTCGATTCGCTACGCGAAGACTGGCGCGCTGCGTACGCACGCTTCGGCGAGAATCGCGATGGCTTTCCGCTGTATCGCTCGCTGCTCGATCGCGCGGCCGCCGCACTCGATCCGTTGCGCGGAAAAGTTCGTCTACGCAATCACATCGACGCCGTCGATGCGGTGCACAGTCTCGTGCTGCGTCCCGCGCTCGACGATGCCGCGCCGCGTCCGCGTCCGCAGCAGCGAGCGCGCCGCATCGAGCGTCCGATCTTTCTCGTCTGCTCGCCGCGCTCCGGCAGCTCGATGTTCTTCGAGACGCTCGCGCAGTCGCCGACGGTGTGGACAGTCGGCGGCGAGAGCCATCAGGTCATCGAATCGATTCCGGCGCTGCATCCGGCGCAGCGGCGCTTTCATTCGAATCGGCTCGATGCGTCCGACGCGACGCCGGAGATCATCACGCAGCTCGAGCGCAATTTCGTGCGCGAGCTGCGCAATCGCGATCGACGCACGCCGCGCGCGGGTGCGACCGGTCTGCGTTTGCTCGAGAAAACGCCGAAGAATTCGCTGCGCGTGCCGTTTCTCGCCGAAGCATTTCCCGACGCGCTGTTCGTCTATCTCTATCGCGACATGCGCGACACGATCAGCAGCATGCTCGACGCATGGCGCTCCGGAAAATTCATCACGTATCGCGAGCTGCCGGGATGGGACGGTCCCCCGTGGTCGCTGCTGCTCACGCCCGGCTGGCGCGAGCTCTCCGGAAAATCGCTCGCGGAGATCGTCGCGTCGCAGTGGTCGACCGCAACGCGCTACCTGCTCGACGATCTCGAGCAGCTCTCCCCCGATCGCTGGTGCGTCGCGGGCTACGACGCGCTCGTCAGCGAGCCGCAAAAAGAAATCGAGCGCATCGCGAGCTTTCTCGACATCGAGTGGGACCGCACGCTCACCACGCCGCTGCCGCTCTCGCGTCACACGCTGACGGAACCGAATCGCGACAAGTGGAAACGCAACGCCGATGACTTGAAAGTTGCGCTGCCGCTGGTTTCGGATGTCGCGGAGCGCGCGCGGAACTTGTTCGCGCATCCACCGAAACCGTTCGCCGTGCGCCGTTCGCCGTCGGCCGTGAAAAACCCGGCAGACTCATCGACGGCCATCGGCCAACGGCAAACGGCAAACGACTTCAGTTCCGTCTTCACCGCGCCGTTCGCGTCCTTTCTCGATCAAGCGAAATCGTCACTGCTCATTTCGACGTATCAATCGGGCCGCCTGATCATCGCGCGCGTTGCCGACGGAAAGCTCAACACGCATCTCCGCGCATTCGCGAGTCCGATGGGCATCGCGCTCTCCCCGCAAACGCTCACCCTCGGCACAAAAAACTTCATCTGGCACTTCCGCAACCACAGCGGGATCGCGACGAAGATCGAAGAAGGTCGCGTCGATGCCGCGTATGTTCCGTCGGCTGCGTACGGCACGGGCGACATCCGCGTGCACGAGCTCGTGTACGTTGGCAACGAGCTCGTGATCGTCAACACGCGCTTCTCGTGTCTCGTCACCATCGATCCCGTGAACAGTTTTCGCGAGCTCTGGCGGCCGCGCTTCATCACCGAGATCGTCGCGGAAGATCGCTGTCATCTGAACGGCGTCGCAGTCCACGAAGGCGAAGTCCGCTACGTCACCGCCCTCGGCGAATCGAACGAGAAAGCCGGCTGGCGCGCCAACAAAGCGGACGGCGGCATCGTCATCGACGTCAAGACGCACGAGATCATCGCGCGCGGACTCTCGATGCCGCACTCGCCGCGCATTCACAAAGGAAAACTCTGGGTGCTCGAATCGGGCGAAGGACGCCTGTGCACGATCGATCCCGCGAACGGCACGAAGACGATCGTCGCCGAAGTTCCGGGGTTCGCGCGCGGACTCGCGTTCGCGGGACCGTACGCGTTCATCGGACTCTCGCAAGTGCGCGAAAGCGTGTTCGAAGGAATCCCGATCGCGAAACGCACGGAACGGATGTGCGGCGTGTGGCTCGTCGACACCCGCGACGGCAAAATCGCCGGCTTCCTCCGATTCGAAGGCATCGTGCAGGAGATCTTCGACGTGCAACTCCTCTCCGGAATTCGGTATCCCGAAGTGCTCGAGCCGCTCGACGATTACGTCGGAGCGGCGTTTACGTTGCCTTTGTCCGAGGTTGCGCGGTGATCGATCTCATCGACCGCGATCCGGAGCTGCGCCGTTACGCAGGCACGCTTCCCTCGATCCAGATCTCCGATCGCTCCGCGTGCGATCTCGAGCTGCTCGCGACGGGCGCGTTCTCGCCGCTCGATCGCTTCATGGGCGCGGCTGCGCACCAAAGAGTGCTGGATGAGATGCGTTTGCCGAGCGGCGACGTCTTTCCGATTCCGATCACGCTGCCGGTCGATGCGTCGTCGAAGATCGATCTGCATCACGACGTCGTGCTGCGCAACTCGCGCAACGACCTGCTCGCCGTGATGACGATCGAAGAGATCTACGGCTGGGACGATGAAGAAGTCGCGGCGAAAGTGTTCGGCACGAATGATCCGCGCCATCCGCTCGTCGCGGAGATGAAGCGCTGGGGCAAGTTGAACATCAGCGGCAAACTGCGCGCGCTGCCGGTCGCGAAGCCGATCGATTTTCGCGAGCTGCGCCGCACGCCCGCCGAAGTGCGCGAGCTGCTCGCTGCGACCGGACACCGCGACGTCGTCGCATTCCAGACGCGCAATCCGCTGCATCGCGTGCACGAAGAACTGACGAAGCGCGCGATCGCCGCGGTCGACGGCGTGCTGCTGCTGCATCCCGCGGTCGGCATGACGAAGCCGGGCGACGTCGATCACTTTACGCGCGTGCGCACGTACAAAGCGCTCGCGGAGCGGTACTACCCGAAGGATCGCATCGTGCTCTCGCTGATTCCGCTGGCGATGCGGATGGCCGGTCCGCGCGAGGCGCTGTGGCACGCGATCATCCGCCGCAACTACGGCGCGAATCACTTCATCGTCGGCCGCGATCACGCCAGCCCCGGCGCCGGTTTCTACGGACCGTATGACGCACAGGAGCTCGTAGCGAAATACTCGGGCGAGATCGGCGTCGCGATGCGTCCGTTCGAAGAGCTGCTGTATCTGCCGGACGAAGATCGCTACGAAGAAACATCGCGCATCGCATCCGGCACGAAGACGATGTCGATCTCCGGCACCGAAGTGCGCGAGCAATATCTCGATCGCGGACGTCCGTTGCCGGCGTGGTTCACACGTCCCGAAGTCGCAGAGATTCTCGCGGAAACGTATCCGCCGAAACATCGCCAGGGCGTATGCATCTGGTTCACCGGATTGCCGGGCGCCGGAAAGTCCGCCACCGCGGAAGTGCTCACGCAGCTGCTCCTCGAGCACGGACGCCAAGCAACGGTCCTCGACGGCGACGTCGTCCGCACGAATCTCTCGAAAGGACTCGGATTTTCCGCCGAGGATCGCGATACCAACATTCGGCGCATCGGATTCGTGGCCGCCGAGATCGTGCGCCACGGCGGTATCGCGATTTGCGCGGCCGTGAGTCCCTATCGCGCGACACGCGACGCCGTGCGGCGCACGATCGGAAGCTTCGTCGAGGTGTTCGTCGACACGCCGCTGTCGGTGTGCGAAGCGCGTGACGCGAAGGGG
>DATKFO010000622.1:0-2353 GCA_035544355.1 Thermoanaerobaculia bacterium | reverse complement strand
GAACTGCGTGATCACGTAGACGTCGGGATTGAGCTGGAAGAGCCGCTCGGCGATGAAGCTGTTCAAGCCGGCGATGATGGAGACGACCGAGATCACGGTCATGACGCCGATGATCACGCCGAGGAGCGTGAGGAAGCTGCGCAGCTTGTTTGTGGTGAGTGCAGCGGCGGCGATCCGGATCGTTTCCATCGCCTCGCTCCGTCAGCGGCCGGCGTTCTTCTGCGCGCCGCCTTCTTCCTTTTGTTCTTTCACCTTCGAGCCGTCTTTGATCTCGCGCAGCGCACGAAAGGGCCCAGTCACGATCTGCTGCCCGTCGGAAACTCCGCTCACGATCTCGATCGCGCTCTCGCCGGCCAGCCCGGTTTTCACGGGCACGAATTTCACCGTGCCGTTCTGGTGGACGAAGACGCCTTCTTCGTCCTGCGGCTTCGCGTTCTTGCTGCCCGGCTTCTCGCGCACGACGAGTGCCTGGATCGGAATCGCGAGTGCCTTGGCGCGCGTGCCGGTGACGATGTCCGCCGACGCGGAGAATCCGGGACGAATGCTGGGAGGCGGATTCTCGATCTGAATCTTCACTTCGAAATTGATCGCTTCGTTCGTGCCGCCGCTGCCGAAGCCGTCGCGCACGATCGGACTCGAGCCGACTTCCGTGACGAGGCCGGAGAACGTCTTGTTCGGAAACGCGTCGACGGTGACGGTGGCGCGCTGGCCGATCTTCACCGCGGGGATGTCGGTCTCGTCGACTTCCATCACCGCTTCGACGACGCTCATGTCGGCGATGGTCATCAGCTTCGTGCCGGGATTGTTCATCGTGCCGATCACCGCGACTTCGCCTTCTTCGACCGGAAGCGCGGTGACGATGCCGTCCATCGGCGCACGCAACGTCGTTTTCGACAGCGTGTCGCGCGCGGCGGCGAGATTCGCGCGCGCCTGCCCGATGCGCTCTTCGAGTGCGAGGACGGCGGCCTTCGCCGAATCGCGTCCACTGCGCGCGCGCTCGAGATCGGACAGCGGACTGATTTTCTGGTCGTAGTTTTTCCGCGCGCGCTGAAAGTCCTGCTCCGCAGCGAGTGCCGTTGCACGCGCCGCATCGCGATCAGAAAAGACCGCGCGCAGCGCCGCTCCCGCCCCCTCGGCAGAAGCAGCGAGTTGCTTCTGATCGATTTGAAGAAGGAACTCGCCGCGTTTGACGACGTCGCCTTCGCGAACGGCGAGATTGACGACCTGTCCCATGATGTTCGCCGACAGATCGACTTTGCGCTTCGCGTCGATGCGCCCATTCGCCGTGACCTTGCTCATCAAATCGGTGCGCTCGACCTTGGCGAACGTCACCGCCGTGACGTCCTTGCCGCGGCGCGACACGAATCCCGCCGCCGCGCCTCCCGCAATGATCAAAACACCGACGCCAATCGCGATCTTCGTTCGCCGCTTCATGTTGAAGCGTTATACGCCCGCAATGACGGCGAGTTTCGCCGGGGCCGAAGGGTGTGCGCTTTTGCGACGGAACGAACGATGCGGTAATGTGGCTTCATGGTCGCTGACGTCGACTTCGTCCTCGAGTCGCCGAGCACACGGAACGTGCTGCTTGTTGAGGCGAAGAGCACGAGCGCTCCCTCAACCGAGTGGGCGGGTAAGCTGGCACGAACGTTGTTCGCCGGAACAGCGCCTCACGCCGACTTCTTTTTTCTGCTGGTGCTTCGCAATTTTCTCTATCTCTGGAAGCGCGTTCCGGGAGAGGGGTCGGAACTGCCCGATTTCTCGACGCCAACCGAGGTGGCGCTGCGTCCTTACCTGGAAAAAATCCAGACTCCGCTAAAGGAACTCAATCCTCTCAGCTTCGAGTTGCTCGTCAGAACGTTGCTCACGGACCTCAGCGAGGGCAGCGTGCCGCCGGCGATCGAGGATTGGGTGAGTGCCGCAGGCCTTGGCCAGTTTGAGAATGGCGTTCTTCGCGAGGAACAGCGTAATTGATCGTCTACGTCGAGACGAACTTCGTACTGGAACTCGCCTACCTCAGAGCCACTTCGGATCACTGTCAAAGTCTCCTCGATCTTGCGAACGACGGCAGGATCGACATCGTTGTCTCGTCGTTCGCGCTCGTCGAAGCCAGGCTGGCATGGCAGCGGAATGCGAAGCGTCGCAATCGTCTTCACTCCGCTGTCCGCACGGAGCTCGGTGAGCTTTCCCGTTCCCGCCCGCTCATCGACATCCCCGCGCAAAGTCAGGCGTTCGTCGCAGCTCTCATCGATACGGCACAACAGGACCGGAATCGCCTCGAAAGCGCTGTCGAGACACTCACACGTACCGGTACCGTAGTGCCGGTACCGCCGGCACTTCTGGCCAGGGCGTATGA
>DATKFO010000621.1:0-4291 GCA_035544355.1 Thermoanaerobaculia bacterium | reverse complement strand
AATCGCCGCTCTTGTACACCGGTGTCGAAAAGCGGCGATTGCGATCGCCGCAGTCCAAACGGCGGTCATACTCGCCTCAACACCAGCGCCGAGTTCTTCGAGCCGAATGCGATCGTGTTACACACCGCGACGTTCACGCGGCCGCGGCGGCCGATGTCGGCGATGTAATCGAGATCGCATTCCGGATCGGGCGTGTCGAGGTTGATCGTCGGCGGGAGGATGTCGTCGCGCATGGCCATCAGCGTTGCCGCGACTCCCGCCGCGCCGCACGCGCCTTGCGGATGGCCGATCATCGACTTCGTCGCGGAGCCCGCGAGCTTCGTCGCGTGATTGCCGAACGCGAGCTTCACTGCGCGCGTCTCGATGCGATCGTTCAACTCCGTCGACGTGCCGTGGTAGTTCACGTATTCGACGTCGCTCGGATCGACGCCCGCGTCTTTCATCGCCAGCTTCATCGCGCGCGCCGGCTCTTCGCCAGAATCATCCATGCGCACGCGGTGATACGCATCGCACGTCGATCCGTATCCCGCAACTTCCGCGTAAATCGTCGCGCCGCGCGCGCGCGCTGTTTCTTCGCGCTCCATGACGAACATCCATGCGCCTTCGCTGAGGACGAAGCCGTCTCTGTTGCGAGTAAACGGACGTGAGCCGGCGGTCGGATCGTCGTTGTGCGTGTTCGTCACAATACGCATGATGCAGAACCCGGTCATCACCGCCTCGGTGATCGTCGCGTCCGCGCCGCCAGTGACGATCGTGTCGCACACGCCGAGCTTGAGATTGCGATACGCGTAGCCGATCGCATCGGTCGACGACGTGCAGCCGGTCGAGATCAGATGCGAGAAGCCGTGGAGGTCGTACGCCATCGAGATCTCGGATGCGATCGTGCCGATCGTGCCCGACGGAATCGAGTAGATCGACGCCTGCTTCTCCGCGCCTTTGAACCAGAGCTCGTACATCCGCTCGCTGAACTCGATCGCGCCGCCGCCGGAGCCGAGCATCACGGAGATCGATTGCCGCCCTTCGAGATCCATTGCGCGCGGATCGAGCTTCGCGTCCTGCAACGCCTCCGCGGTCGCGGCGATGGCCATCGGCACGACGCGCGAAACGTGGCGGATGTTCTTCGCGTCGACCCACTGCGTCGGATCGAAATCGACTTCGCCCGCGATGCGGCAGGGGAGTGCGGAGGCGTCGAATTGCGTGATCGTGCGGATGCCGCTGCGGCCGCCGGCGATCGCCGCAAAGTAGTTTTCTCGACCGATTCCGTTGGGACTGAGAGCGCCGATGCCTGTGATGACGATACGATTACTCATGCTGGAGGTGTTCATGCGCAGACGTCTGCTCGTCTCCGTCGTCGTCCTTTCGTGGTGTGTGGTTGCCGCTTATGGCCAAACTGCAGATGCCGTTGCCCATCGTGCAATCGACATGCTCGCCGGGCCGTCATGGGAGAAGGCTCGCTACTTTGCATTCACATTCAACGTGGAGCGCGAAGGGAAAAATCTTGCTTCGTGGTCGCAGAGATGGGATCGCTACACCGGAGATTATCGCGTGAGCGGCAAGCGCAACGGCGAAGATCTCGTGGTGGTGATGAATACGAACACGAAAACGGGGAAGGCGTGGAAGAACGGACAGCCGGTCGCCGATCCCGCCGAGCTGTTGACGTTCGGTTACCGGCGCTTCATCAACGACACGTACTGGCTGCTCATGCCGCTCAAGGCACTCGACCCCGGCGTGCATCGCGAATCCGACGGGGAGAAGGCCGGCACGTGCGGCCAGAAATACGACGTCGTGCATCTCAGCTTCGACGCCGGCGTGGGACTCACCTCCGCGGACAACTATTGGATGTGGGTGAATCGCGACACAGGCCTCGTCGACGAATGGCACATGAAGCTGCAAGGCTCCCCCGCGGACGAGAAGCCGGAACAGGTCGTGTTCCACGACTATCACCGCATCGGCGGCCTGCTGATCTCGACGCGAAGAGAAATTCGCGACGACAAGCAGACGGTGATCAAGCTGGATGATGTGACGGTTTCGGAGAGTGTGCCTGCAGAGGCGTTTTCGAACTGAATTGAAATCGCCCCGCGGCGGGCTTTTTATCCCACAACGCGGATCGTGACTTGCCCCGGGCTTACGGCCGGGGCTACTCTGTTCGCGTCCAAAATGTCCCTTCTCTCGATCCGTCTCCTCGGCGGCTTCGCGGCCACCGACCATCGCGGCAATGCGTTGTCCGTCGGGAATCGCCGCACGCAGGCGCTCGTGGTGTATCTCGCGCTGCGGATCACCGGGAAGACTTCGCTGCGCGAGATCGCCGAGCTGCTCTTCGAATCGTCCGACGCGATCGCTGACGTACGCGCTCTTGTGCGCGATCTGCAATACGCACTGCGCTTCCTTCCGCACGATCTCCTGATCGACACCGGCGAGACCGTGCGCTTCAATCGCAACGTCGTCGACGTCGACGCGCAACGCTTCGCCGACCTCATCGCCGCGCCGTCGATCAACTCGATCCGCCACGCGACGGAGATCTATCGCGGCAATCTTCTCGAAGACTTCACGACCGGCGTGGGCGCGTTCGACGCGTGGCTCACCGAGCGCCGCCAGAATTTCCGTCGCAGCGCGATTGCGATCTTCGGACGCCTGCTCGCCGAACAAGCGAAGGCTGGGTGGTCCGAGGAGGCGGTCGAGACTGCGAGTCGCCTCCTTGCGCTCGATCCGTCGCAGGAGATCGTCCACCGCACGCTCATGCGTCTGCAACTGCAGCAGGGACGTCCGGATGCCGCGCTGCGGCGCTACGAAGAATGCGCGACGATTTTGCGGCGCGAATTCGATCGCGAGCCGAGTGAAGAGACGCAACGCGTGCGCGACGAAGTCCTCGCCACACTCGAACAGATGCCCGCGCCGCGCGAAGTCGCGCTGAGTCCCGATCGTCCGGTCCTCATCCTCCTCGTCGAGGACGATCTCATCACGTCCGCGCTGCTCGAAGGATTCGTGCACGAAGCGGGATGGGAAGTCGTTGCGGTCGCCGACGGCGCCGATGCGCTGATGGAGCTCAGCCGCCACAAGTTCGATCTGCTCGTCCTCGACATCAACATCCCGACGCTCAACGGCCTCAAGGTCTTCGAGATCATGATGAAAAAGGAGATCGAGACGCCCGCGCTCTTCATCACCGGCATCACCGGGAGTGAAGTGGAAGCGCGAAGTTTGGAAATGGGCGCGGCGGGATTCCTGCGGAAGCCGATCCGAAAAGAAGTACTCCTCGGCCGCATCCGTGGCATTCTGCAACGCACCGGTCGCGCCGCCGCGGAGCGGCGCATCCAGTGATGCGCGATGGTCGATCTCGCTCTCTCGCCTGAAGACATCGCGCGCAAACGTTCCGAGCGCGCGCGATGGCTCGCCGTTGTCGAGCTGCCGCTGGTCCGCGTCGCGGGCTCGATCCTCCTCGCGCTCGCCGTCTTCCTCCACAATCGCTACCTCCTGCCGGCGGCATCGCCTACCGCGTGGGTTCCGGTCGCGATCCTGCTCATCGGCTACTGCGCGATCTCGTGGGCGATCCTGATCGTCGCGAAACGCGACCTCACCGTCTTCTTCCTCGCGTTCGATCTCGTCGTCTGGACGTACGCGATCTACGCGACCGGCGTCGAGCAGAGTTGGCTCTTCTTCATCCTGCTCATGCGCGTCGCCGATCAGACGCAGACGACGTTCCGCCGCGCGCTTGCGTTCGCGCTGTTCGGCAGCACGTGTTTCGCCGCGATGCTGCTGTGGGTCGCATTCGTCGACGGACGCCCGCTCGATCTCGCAGTCGCGAGCGTGAAGCTGCTCTTCATCGTGCTCTCCGGAATCTATATCTCCATCGCAGCGCGAACGGCGGAGCGCCGTCGCGCGCAGCTCACCGAAGCGATTCGCACGTCGCGCGATCTCATCCATCGCCTCGAAGAACAGTCGCTCGAGTTGAACGACGCGCGCGAGCGCGCGGAAGAAGCGAGCGCCGCGAAGAGCGAGTTCCTCGCGAACATGTCGCACGAGATGCGCACGCCGCTGCACGGCGTTCTCGGCATGCTGCAGCTCGCGTTGGACGATCAGTCGTCCGCACAGAACTCGCGCCAGCTCGACATGGCCAAGCGCGCCGCCGAATCGCTCCTCGGCACGATCGACGACATCCTCGACTTCTCCCGCATCGAAGCGCGCAAGATCGTGCTCGAGCCGGTCTACTTCTCGATTCGCGAAATGCTCTGCGAGACGATGAAAACGCTCGGCGTCACGGCGGCGGGGAAGGGACTCACGCTCGCGTTTCTCGTCA
>DATKFO010000620.1:0-5653 GCA_035544355.1 Thermoanaerobaculia bacterium | reverse complement strand
CGATTTCGTCCGAAGCGATCGATTGGTTGGCCGAGCAACCGAGCGGGCAGCAGGACGAGAAGGAGCATGGCAAGAAGAAGTTTTTCTATCGTCGCAAGCGCGTCTGCAAGTTCTGCGTCGAGAAGATCGAGTACATCGATTTCAAGGATGTGAAGACGCTGCAGCAGTTCATCCCGGAGCGGGGAAAGATTCTTCCGCGCCGGATCTCGGGCACGTGCGCGCTGCATCAGCGCAAACTGCAGAGCGCGATCAAGCGCGCGCGCATCGCCGCGCTGCTGCCGTTCACCGCTGACTGATCGCAATGAGCTCCGTTCCGCAGAGCGATCCGGTGATGCTGCCCGCACGGTCTTTCGGCCGCGTGGCGCGCAGCGTCGCCGCACACGGTGTGATCACCGGACTGATCGCGGGCTCGCCGCTGCTGGTCTTCGTGCCCGCGGCGATCTTTCACTGCGGAATCCGCAACGGGCGGCGCGCGGCGTGGATCGCATTTGCGATCGCGATCGCGTTGTTCGCCGGGCAGACGAGCCTCGTCGCGATGGAGCCGAAGAGCGCGAACGAAGCTTGGATGTTCTTCGCCGGAATCACGCTCGCGGTCGCGCTTCCCGCGCTGGCCGCGATTCCACTCGTCGAGCGCGCGACCTCATTCGGCCGCACGCTGCTCGCGCTGCTGTCGGGCGCGGCCATCGGACTCGGCGCGACGGAAATGGTCCTGCGCAGCATCCGCTCGTTCTCGTCCTACGCCTTCATCGTCGCATCCGCGCAGCAGGTGCTGAAGCAGGTGCTGGCCATGTATCAGGATCCGAAGACGCCGCTGCTCGCGATCCGCATCGTCCAGATGATGTTCGATGCGCGCGTGCAGCCGGCGATCGCACTCGCACAGATCGGGCTCGTGTTCGTGCTCAGTCTGATGATGATCGGACGCCTGAAAGCATGGCGCGAGCACGTCGCGTTGCGCGGCAACGGCGAAGCCCTCGGCACGTATCTGTTCCGCAACCTCGTGCTGCCCGAGTGGCTGCTGTTCGCGTTTCTCTTCGGCGGCATCACACCGCTGACGAAGGGACTGCTGCAGACGATCGCGGCGAACGTGCTGATCGTCGTCGTATGCCTGTACATCCTGCAGGGACTGGCGATCTTCCGCTCGCTCCTGCTCGCGATCGGCGTCGGCCCGGCCGGCACGATCCTCGGCTGGATGCTGCTGGTGTTCGCGCTGGCGTCGATGGTCGGCTGGCTGCTGCTCGCGGTCGCGGGGCTCTTCGATCCGTTTTTTCATTTCCGACACTTCAAGCGAAAGGATGATTCTCATGAAAGTCATACTGACTGAGGAGATCCGCGGTCTCGGCACACGAGGCGACGTCGTCGCCGTCAAGGACGGTTACGCGCGGAATTACCTCATCCCGAAGAACCTCGCCCGAGAGGCGACGACGGGCAATCTCAAAACGATCGAGCACGAGAAGAAGAAATGGGCTCTGCTCGCGCAACAGGAGAAGGAAGTCGCGCGCAAGGCCGCCGATGCGGTCAAGGGCGTGAAGATCCAGATCGAGAAGCGCGTGGGCGAGCACGGACATCTCTTCGGCTCGGTCACCGCGAACGAGATCGCGGACGCGCTCGTGGCGAAGGGCATCGAAGTCGACAAGCGCCGCATCGAGCTCGCCGCTCCGATCAAGAACATCGGACTGCACGACGTCGAAGTGCGCCTGCACCGCGACGTCACCGCGCAGATCCAGGTCGAAGTGGTGCCGATGGGCTCCGAGTCGATCGAAGACGTTCCCGCCGAACAGTAGTCCTCTCGAAAGGGCCGGCAAATCGCCGGCCCTTCTACTATCCTCACGCTGCATGTCCGACGAACGCACCGTCGACACACCGCCCGCGGGCCTCGACGACTGGCGCGCAGTGTGGGCCGAGGATCGCCGCTACCGCGCGAGCGCCTCGGGATTGCGCGGGTTCTTCCGCCGCTTCGTGCGCGGATTGCTGGCGCCCGATCTCGATCGCCAGAAGGATTTCAATCTCGCGCTGCTCGATGTGCTCGCGGACCTTCGCCGCGAGATTGAAGCCGCGCGCCGCGATTTCCGCGCGGATGTCGACGCGGTGCAGCGTGATGTTCGCGCTGCGGACGACGCTCTCGCTACGGACATTGCTTCTGCGCGCGCGTTGGTGCCGGTTGCGGCGAAGCGCAACGACGCGCTGATCGCGGCACTCGATCAGAAAATCGAAACGCTCGCGGTGCGCGTGCGCGATGCGATCAATCCCGTGGTTGCTCCGCTTGCGCCTGACGTTCTGTATCGACGGCTCGAAGATTCGCTGCGCGGCTCCGAAGCGGAAGTCCGCAGCTCCGTCGAACCATACGTGCGGATCGCGCAGGCGCCGGTGATCGACGTCGGTTGCGGTCGCGGCGAGTTGCTGCACGCGTGTCGCGAAGCGGGGATCGAAGCGTGCGGCTTCGACACGAACGAGCGCTCGGTTGCCGATCTGCGCGCGCGCGGATTCGATGTCGCACTCGCGGGCGTGCCGGAATGCTTCGCGTCGTACGCGGATGGTTCCGTTGGCACCGTCGTCGCGATGCATGTCGTCGAGCACTTGCCGGTCGAGATCTTGTTCGCGCTGTTCCGCGAATCGGCGCGCGTGCTTCGCGCAGGCGGATTGCTGATCATCGAAACGCCGAACGCAGAATCGCTGCTCATCGCCGCGACCGATTTCTGGCGCGACCCGACGCATCTCGCGCCGCGTCATCCCGCCGCGCTGACGGTGCTCGCGCGCGAGCACGGATTCGCGATCGACGAAGTGCGTGCCGTGCACGAGCTGCCGGAAGGCACGCGCATCGCGATACAGCCGGACGATCCGCTGTCGTTGCAGCGCGTGATCCATGCGATCAACGATCGCCTGTTCGCGCCGCAGGACTTGCGGCTCATCGCGCGGAAAACGTCCTAGAAACTGCCGCCGTCGTCGTACGGGCGAACTTCGATGATCGACTGGCTCGGAGGCGGCGGCGGAACGCGGTGCGGCACGAATCCGAGGATGAGGCCGGAGATCAATCCCGCGATGTGCGCCCAGTTGTCGATGACGGCGAACTGCAGACCGATCAGAATGTTCGCTCCGCCCCAGAACAGCAGTTGCATGATCAGACTGCGCGCCCACGGCTCGTGACGCCATCGCGGCGATCGAAGGATGGAGAAGATGAATGCGCCGAGGATGCCGAAGACGGCGCCGCTCGCGCCGACGGAGACGCGCGGGCCGATGTGCATCACGCTGACGATCGACGCGCAGATGCCGGTGACGAAGTAGACGGTCGCGAAGCGCTTCGAGCCGAACATGACTTCGTACAGCGATCCGAGCTGAAACAGCGACCACGAATTCACGAGCCAATGCAGCGCGCCGCCGTGCAGGAACATGGCCGTGACGAGACGCCAGTACTCGCCGGTCTCGAAGATCGAACCGATGTTGCCGCCGCGCTCGATGAGGGATTGCTCGCCGAGGATTTGTTCGAAGAGAAAGACGGCGGCGATGACGACGAGCAGCGCCGTGGTCACCGGCGACCGCGAGGGACGAAAGACCATTGATTACTCCAGCAGCGCGGACACGCGCCGCATGAGCAAATGCGCGAATCGCGGAAAGAATTCTTTGAGGCGCATGTAGATCGCCGCAAACAGCGGCAGGATGCGCCGGTACTTCCCATCCTCGGCCGCATTGCAGATCGCGCGCGCGACCTTTTCCGGTTTCACGGCGAGGATCAGGCGCGACGCGCCCGGCATCTTGCCGCGCTCCGCCTTCACGAAAAATTCGGTGTTCGTCGTGCCGGGACAAACGAGCGCGACGCGCACGCCGCGGCCGAGAACTTCATCGCGCAGCGCTTCCGTGAACCCGATCATCGCGAACTTCGTTGCACAATACCCGCCCATCCGCGCGAACCCCATGATCCCCGTGATCGACGAAACATTCACGATTGCGCCGCGGCCGCGCGCGAGCATCTGCGGCAGCACGGCCTGCGTGCAATGCAGCGCGCCGAAGTAATTCGTGTCCATCATCGAGTGAAGCTCATCGACCTTCGCCTCCGCGATCGAATCGAAAATCGCGAAGCCTGCGTTGTTGATCAACACGTCGACCATTCCCGCGCTCTCGATCAATCGCCGGCAATCGTCGGCCTTCGTGACATCGGTGACGACCGCCTTCGCATCGACGCCGAGCGCGCGACATTCCGCTGCAACGGTTTCGAGCAACTCGCCGCGCCGCGCCGCGAGTACGACATTCGCGCCGCGCCGAGCCGCCTCGAGCGCCACCGCCCGCCCGATCCCGCTCGACGCGCCGGTGATGATGATGGTTTTGGATTTGAGGGTCATGACACGAGAACGACCTCGAGATCGGGAATCTGCCATCCGTCGAAATCGTGATCGTGAGTTACGAGTGGGATGTGATGGTGAATGGCCGAAGCCGCAACCCATCCGTCGCCGTCTTCAAGGCGGCGTCCGATCGATCTCGTATGCGCCATGACGCGAGCCCAGACTCTCGCGAGCTCGACATCGTAGGGCAGCACGACGACGCTACGAATGAACGCCTCCAATCGATCGCGCCTTGCGTCCCCCCATCGATTTTGTTCGGCCCAGAGCCACAACTCCGCGACTGTTTGAAAGCTCACAACCGGCGTTCGATCACCAAACGGCGGCGTCTCCGAACCGCGGTGCAGCGCGGACGCGACAGTCGTGTCGATCAGGATGAACGTCATTCCGTGCCGCGTCTCGCGTGACGCTCTTCGAGGATCCAGTGCAGGAATTCGTCTGCTTCCGCTTTGCTCTCGAAGAGCTTCGGCACGTCATCGAGAGTCGCACCAGGCTTGATGCCCTGTTCGTGCGCCAGCTCGTCGAGAGTTTTTGATCGCCAGAAGTCGTCCGCCTGCAACACATCATCGACCAGCAGGTGGTGATCTGACGACGTTCCCGTCACGTGGACCGTTCGGAGCCAGGCGGTGCGCAAGCGAGCGGGATCCGACACGGAGAACGTGCACTTCCACTCCGTGCCGTCGGCTTCGCGCACGACTCCCGTTACGCCGTCGCGGGCGTTGAGCTCTTCGAGCGTTCCGGTCACGGTGATGACGTTTGCGCGCGGCATTCGGGGCGATTCTACGCGCGGAACGGGGCGCTCGTCGTTTGGATTCGTTCTCGTTGACACCATCGTTTTCACCATTCCGGCACTGCGTTTGGCAGTGGCAGCGTCCTAGCATTGACACGCAAAAAGAGCGACACCTATACTCCGGCGGAATCCGACCTCGACTCCTCTGGAGTCGTCTTCCGACACACCCCGAGGAGGCTCCATGCCGTTCGACGACGTCAAGAAGATCTGGATGAACGGGCGGCTGGTCGATTTCGCCGACGCGAAGATCCACGTTTTCACTCACGCAGTGCACTACGGGTCGGGTCTGTTCGAAGGAATTCGCTGCTACAACACCAAGCGCGGATCCGCGGTGTTCCGCCTCAACGAACATCTGCGGCGCCTCTTCGACGGCGCGAAGATTTATCGCATGGAGATCCCGTACACGTTCGACGAAGTCAAACAGGCTTGCCTCGATCTCATTCAAGCCAATGAGTTCGACGAGTGTTATCTCCGTCCCATCGCTTACCGCGGTTTTCACTCCCTCGGCGTCGACCCGCGCTCCTGCCCCGTGGAG
>DATKFO010000619.1:0-4246 GCA_035544355.1 Thermoanaerobaculia bacterium | reverse complement strand
TTCGGCGATGACAGGAAGAACCAGACGATCAACGCCGCGAAGAGCGATCCCAGGATGAGGTGCTCTTTCACCGCCTCGACGGCGGAGACGACGTACTGCGACTGGTCGCGCACGAGCTTCATCGTCCAGCCCTTCGGCAGGTCTTTCTGCAGCTCGACGGTACGCTCTTTCAATCGCTCGACGACTTCGACGGTGTTCGTGCCCGACTGTTTGCGGATCGACATCACGACCGCGGGCTGGCCGTTGACCGATGCGATCGACTCCGGCTCGGCGACGCTGTCTTCGATGCGCGCGACGTCGCCGACTTTCACCGGATAGCCGTTGCGCGTGGTGATCGGAATGTTCGCGAATTCCTGCGGCGTCAGCATGCGGCCGTACGTGCGCAGCGTGAGATCGCGCAGTCCCTGTTCGACTTTGCCGCCGGGAATCTGCACGTTCTGCGATTGCAGCGCGCCGATGAGCTGCGCAGTCGTCAGTCCGACTGCGGAGAGTTTCTCCGTGTCGACGACGACGTTGAGCTGGCGCGGACGTCCGCCGACGATCAGCACCTGGCCGACGCCGTCGAGCGATTCGAGGCGGCGGCGCAGTCGCTTGTCGGCGAATTCGGTGATGTCGCGGATCGGCGCGGGACCGGAGAGCGCGATCGCGAGCACGGGCACCGAGTCAGGATCGAATTTCTGGATGATCGGCGGATCGGCATCGACCGGCAGATCGCGCAGGATCGTGTTGACCTTGTCGCGCACTTCCTGCGCGGCGACGTCGGTGTTCTTCTCGAGGACGAACTGCACGATGACCTGCGAGTTGCCTTCGGACGAGATCGACTGCAGCTGATCGATGCCGCTGATCGTGTTGACCGCTTCCTCGATCTTGTCGGTGATGTCGGTCTCGATCTCCTCCGGCGCCGCGCCGGTGAGATGCGTCGTGATCGTGATCGTCGGAAAGTCGACCTTCGGAAAGCGATCGACGCCGAGCTGCAGGTACGCGAAGTACCCGACCACGACGAGCGAGAGGACGAGCACCGTCGCGAAGACGGGGCGGCGGACGCAGAGTTCAGCGAGTTTATGCATGGCTTACCTCGTTGGCTGTTGGCCGTTGGCCGTTGGCCGAAGAACCACGGGTGGGAGGGACGGCCAACGGCAAACGGCCGACGGCAGACGATCCTTCATTACTTCACCTTCATCGCCACACGCGCAAACAACCCCGGCTTCAGTCGCGCGTCGCGATTCGCAAACTCCGTTTCGACGGCGAACGTGCGCGTCGCGGGATCGATGACGCCGCCGATGACGGTGACGGCGCCGTCGAAGGATTCGTTCGGATAGGGATCGACGTTCGCGCTGACGTGCTGGCCGCGTTTCACGGTTCCGAGGTAGCGCTCGGGGACGCGGAAGCGCAGCTTGAGCGGCGAGGTCTGCACGATCACGAGCGCGACGGTGTTGTCGCCCAAACGTTGACCAACATCCGTTCGCTTCTCGGCGACCACTCCTTCGATCGGCGAGCGCAGCGTCGCGTCCTTGAGCTGCTGCGCGAGCAGTGATGCCTGCGCGTTCGCGCTGAGCACCGCGGCCTTCGCCTGATCGTAATTCCCCTCGGAGCGATCGTACGTCGCGCGCGGGATCGAATCCTTCGCGATCAATTCTTTCTTGCGCTCGAGATCGCGGCGCGCGTCTTCCGCGGCGGCTTTCGCGCGTGCGGCATCCGCCTCGGCACGCTGCAGATTGATGCGCGTGTAGTCAGTCTCGATCTGGAGCACGGGCTGACCCTTATGCACGCGCGTCCCTTCGTCGACATACATCGCCGCGATGCGGCCCGGCATCTTCGCGGAGAGCTCGGAGCGTGTCGGCGTCACGAACTCGCCCGTGGCGACGATCGTGTCGCTGTCTGCTGCGGCCGCAGCGGATTCCGTCGCTGCCGTCGCGGTCGCGCTCACGGCCTGGACGTCCGAGGGCAACGCGGGTGCCGCGGCACTCGTCGTCGCAGGCACCGCTTCTTCCTTCTTCGCGCAGCCAAACGCGGCGAGCGCAATGGTCAATGTGATGACGATCGGGTTACGCATCTACCTGGACTCCTTCGCGGGCGCAAGCCCGAGCGTGTGTTTCATCGTGCCGGTCGTGAACCAAACGCGCAGCGACGCGAGATCGCGATTCAGCGTCTCCTCGGCAACCGCGCGCCGCGCATCGGCGAGCGACGTTTCGGACGACGCGAGATCGAGCGACGTCGCTTCCTGCGCGCGATAGAGATCGAAGGCCTGCGCGTACTCCGCTTCGGCGGCGGCGAGTTGTTCGTTCGCGAGGCCGAGGGAGGTTTCGGCGGTTTGGAGGTCGGCGAGTGCGGTGTGCACGTCTTCGCGCACTGCGATCTTCGCTTCTTCGAGCGCGATCTCCGCCTGCTTCTCCCGCTCCTTCGCGCCCGCGACGCGCGCGATCACCTCACCCGCCTGGAACAGCGGGATGTTGAAGCGCAGCGCGCCGTACGCGTAATGATCCGCGGGGAACGACGTCTTCTGATTGATCCAGCCGCCGTCGAACAGGACCGTCGGCAGCCAGAACCCGCGCTGCTTCGAGACTTCGAGACTCGCGATGCGAACGTTGTTCTTCGCGAACGCGATCTCGGGACGCGAGCTCTCCGCGCGCGCGAGCAGTTCCGATTCCGCAGGAAGCACCGGAAATACGTTTGCGGGCGTCTCGACTTCGACGGCTCCGTCGAGATCGAGATCCTCGCGCAGCAGCGACACCGCATGCTCGCGCGTTTGCTGCGCTGCGGCGAGCAATCGCTGCGCGGCTTTGCGGGCGGTCTCGGCGCGGAAGACATCGACCTTCGTCACCTCGCCCGCGTCATAGAACGCCTTCGCCTGAACTAGCCGTTTATCCGCCAGCTCGATGTTGCGATTCTCGATCTCCATGCGACGATCGGCGTTCACGATCGCGAGATACGACGACGCGACGCGCAGCAGCGCGGCGTCTTCCGTCTGGCGCAGACCTTCCTGCGCGTTCGAGATGTTCAGCTTCGACTGCGAATACGCGCGCAACTCGCGGCGTCCGGCGAACACCGGCTGCGAGATCGTGATGCGATAGTCCCAGTTGTTGCGCGGGAGGATCGTCACTTCATCGTCGCCGCCGCCGAACGATTCCGAGATGCTGTTGCGCTGCAGATTGCCGGTCGCCGTGATGCGCGGCATGACCGCGGAGAGCAACAGCTCCTTGTTCGCCTTCGCGATGCCGACTTCATGACGCGAGCGCTCCACGCTGTTGTTCACCTCGAGCGCGCGCTGCAATGCGCCATCGAACGTGAGCTTCGTTTGCGCCGACGTGATTGCCGGCGCGAGGAGGAGAAGTACTGCGGTTGTCAGTCGTTTCAAATCGATCAACTCCAGATGTCAGGCGTGTCATCCTGAGCGGGTGGTGGAGTGGGCGCGAAGGATCCCCTCCACTGAGACGAGATGCGCTCCGTCGGCAGGGGATCCTTCGCACCCACCCGCCGCCCGCTCAGGATGACAAGTCGTCGCGTATCCGCGTTCATGGTTCTGCCGCTCGGATTCCGCTCAGGATCAGCTCGGCCATGAAGTCGAGATCCGCCGCTTCCGGCGGTGGCGCCTCGGCCATCACACGATCGATGACGATCGCGTTCGTGCCTTCGATGATGAAAAGCGCGAGGCGCTGCGAATCCATCTTGCGGATCTCGCCGCGCTCCATCGCGCTCTCGAGAAATTGCGCGAAGCGGTCGATGCTGGCGCGGTACTGCGGCTCGCACATGCGCTTGTGGCGGCGCTGCTGCTGCGCGTTGCCTTCGGGATGGCGCAGCGCGATGTAGAGGCGGAAGAACTCGCGATTCTCCGTGAAGAACGTGAGCTTCGCGGCGAAGATGTCGCGCAGCTTCTGCTGGATCGGCGCATCGGTGGCCATCGCCTGATCGATGCGCGCTTTCAGCTGCGTGATCGCGCTCTCGAACGTCTTCTCGACGAGCTCGTCGCGGTCGCGGAAGTAGAGGTAGATCGTCCCCTTCGCGACGCCGGCTTCATCGGCGATCTCCTGCATCGTGGCCGCGCTCATCCCCTTGCGGGCGATGACGCGCATGGCCGCATCCTGGATGGACTGGATGCGGAACTCCTGGACGACTTCTTCTTTCGATTTCTGCGGCGGTGGACTCATGATTCACCTGAATGAACTTGCGGTCAGTATACCAGAATTCTCGGTCAGTTTAGGAGTGCGGTGGCGGCGGAGCCACCGCTTTGTGATCCGGATCAGAAAGC
>DATKFO010000618.1:0-4098 GCA_035544355.1 Thermoanaerobaculia bacterium | reverse complement strand
CCGGAGATCCTTCGGCGCTTCGCTTCTCAGGATGAACTGGGAGGAGTCGACGCATGAGTAGCGCACTCCTCCTCGTCGTCCTCCTCCCCGCGATCGGCGCGTTCATCAACGGATTCCGCGCATTCGCGTGGCCGCTGACTCCGAAGAGCAAGGCGATCACGAATCTCTTCGCGCTCGCGAGCACGGGACTCTCCGCGCTCGTCGCGACGTGGATCGTGATCCAAAGCGTCGGGCACGCGTGGCAGCACACGTACTACTCGTGGATTCCGTCGGGCATCGGCCAGGTCGGAAGCTTCATCTCCGATTTCGGCGTCGACTTCGCGCTGCGCATCGATCCGCTGTCGTCGACGATGCTGATGATCGTGACGTGGATCGGATTCCTGATTCACGTTTATGCGACTGGGTATATGTCGCACGAGACCGGGTACACGCGCTTCTTTACATACTTGAACTTGTTCATGTTCATGATGCTGTTGCTCGTGCTCGGCGCGAACTACATCGTCATGTTCGTCGGGTGGGAAGGCGTCGGTCTCTGCTCGTACCTGCTGATCGGTTTCTATTACGACAAGAACTTCGCCGCCGACGCGGGCAAGAAAGCGTTCATCGTCAATCGCATCGGCGACTTCGGCTTCATCCTCGGCATTTTTCTGATCTTCAACACCTTCGGCAGCGCCGACTACACGAAAGTGTTCGCGCTCGCCGCGAGCGGTGGCGCTGAGAAGTACGGCGCGATCGCGACCACGATCTGTCTACTGCTGTTCGTCGGTGCGTGCGGTAAGTCCGCGCAGATTCCGCTGTACGTCTGGCTGCCCGACGCGATGGCTGGACCGACGCCGGTTTCCGCGCTCATTCACGCGGCGACGATGGTGACCGCGGGCGTGTACATGGTCGTCCGCTCGAACGTGTTGTTCCGCATGTCGCCGGACGCGATGCTCGTCGTCGCGACGATCGGCGCGTTGACCGCGATCTTCGCCGCGACGATCGGACTCGCGCAGAACGACATCAAGAAAGTGCTCGCGTATTCGACGGTCTCGCAACTCGGCTACATGTTCCTCGCTGCGGGCGTCGGCGCCTTCACCGCTGCGATCTTCCACGTGATGACGCACGCGTTTTTCAAAGCGTGTCTCTTCCTCGGCGCGGGCTCCGTCATTCATGGCGTCGGCGGCGAACAGGACATGCGCAAGATGGGCGGGCTGCGGAAGTACATGCCGCGCACGCACCTCACGATGCTGATCGCGACGATCGCGATCGCCGGCATCCCGCCGCTTGCGGGCTTTTTCTCGAAAGACGAGATCCTCGCGAGCGCGTTCGGTCATCACAAGTTCATCTGGATCCTCGGCGCGATCGCCGCGGGATGCACCGCGTTCTACATGTTCCGCCTCTACTTCATGACGTTCCACGGCGAATACCGGGGAGCGCATGTCGAAGGCATCGAGCAGTCGGAGCCGGAGCACGGCGGACACAATCTGATTCCCGATCAGCGCCATCTCGATCAGGGCGACGAGCACACCGACAAAGCGCACGGTCATCACGTGCACGCGCATGAACCGCACGAATCGCCGATCAGCATGACCGGCGTGCTGATGATCCTCGCGGTGCTCGCGATCATCGGCGGCTTCGTCGGATTGCCCGCGGTGCTTGGCGGCGCGCACCCGACCTGGTTCCAGCAGTGGCTCGAGCCGGTGCTGTTGCCGATCGGCGGCGAGCACTTCGAGTTCCATGAGGCTTCGGTTGCTACCGAGGTTGCGCTGATGTTTGTGTCGGTGGCGATTGCGGCGTTCGGAATCTTCCTCGCGTGGCGTTTCTACAGGCGCGGTCCGCAGTGGTCGACGCCGAAGCGGCTCGCGACGAAGTACGCGTTCCTTCACAGGCTGCTCGAGAACAAATACTTCGTCGACGAGGCGTACGCGAAGACCGCGATCGGCGGAACGGTGCTGCTCGCGCGCGTGCTGTCATGGATCGACGCGAACATCGTCGACGGTCTCGTCAACCTCACGCGTCACGTGACGGTCATCTTCTTCGGCGAAGGATCGTCGTTGTTCGACAAGTACGTCGTCGATGGATTGGTCAATGGTGTCGGCTGGACTGCGACGACCGGATCGAGGGCCATCCGCAAGATGCAGAGCGGATTCGTTCAGAACTATGCGCTGATCATGGGCGGCGGAATCGTGCTGCTTGCGGTCGTTTACCTCTTCATGAAGCCGTAAGGGGAGATCACGGTCGATGGGCTTTCTTCATCAGATTCCGATTCTCAGCATCGTGACGTTCGTGCCGCTCATCGGCGCAGTCTTCATCATCTTCGCCGTCAATCGCGAGAACTCTCGCGCGATCAAATTCTGGGCGACGTTCTGGGCGGCCGTCGACTTCATCATCTCGATCCCGTTGTGGCTCGCATTCGATCCGAAGAAGCCCGGCGTCGAAAACTTCCAGTTCACCGAGAAGTGGGACTGGATCCCGTCTCTCGGCGTGAAGTACATCATGTCGATCGACGGTATCGCGCTGCTGTTGATCCTCCTCACGACGCTCACCGGCGTGATCGCGATCTATTCGTCATTCAGCGCAATCAAGCATCGCGAGAAGGAGTACTACGTCCTGCTGCTCATGCTGCAGACCGGCATGATCGGCACCTTCTGCGCGATGGACTTCTTCCTGTTCTACGTGTTCTGGGAAGTGATGCTCGTGCCGATGTACTTCATCATCGGCATCTGGGGCGGTCCGCGAAAACTCTACGCCGCGATCAAGTTCTTCCTCTACACACTCGCCGGCTCGGTGCTGATGCTGTTGTCGATCCTCGCGCTCTATTTCTACAACGACGGCGGCATTCCGTTCCTCAACATCGCGGGACTCGGGAACGGCTCGACATTCGAGGTGCTGCAGTTCCACAAGATCGGCCATCTGATTCCGCCGACGCTGCAGTTCTGGATCTTCCTCGGCTTCTTCTTCGGCTTCGCGATCAAAGTGCCGATGTTCCCGTTCCACACCTGGCTGCCCGACGCGCACGTCGAAGCGCCGACGGCGGGCTCGGTCATCCTCGCGGCCGTGCTCCTCAAGATGGGCACGTACGGATTCATTCGCTTCGCGCTGCCGATTCTTCCCGACGGCACACGTCAGTTGCTGCCGTGGGTCGTCGCGTTATCGATCATCGGCATCGTGTACGGCGCGCTGGTGTCGCTCGTACAGAAGGACATGAAGAAGCTCGTCGCGTACTCGTCGGTCTCGCACCTCGGGTTCGTGATGCTCGGCATGTTCGCGCTCAACCCGATGGGCCTGCGCGGCGCCGTGCTGCAGATGGTCAACCACGGCATCTCGACCGGCGCGCTCTTCCTGCTCGTCGGCATCATCTACGAGCGGCGCCACACGCGCATGATCGCGGAGTACGGCGGGCTCGCGAAGCAGATGCCGATGTACGCGACGCTGTTCCTCATCGCCGCGCTTTCGTCGATGGGACTGCCGGCGCTCAACGGATTCATCGGCGAGTTCACGATTCTCCTCGGCGCCGCGAATCGCAGCATCGTCTGGGCTTCGTTCGCCTCGCTCGGCATCGTGCTCGGTGCCGCGTACTTGCTCTGGCTCTACCAGCGCGTGTTCTGGGGTCCGCTCGACAATCCCGAAAATCAGAAACTGCGCGATCTCAACTTCCGCGAGCTCGCGACCCTCGTGCCGCTCGTGATCCTGATGGTCTGGATCGGCATCGCGCCGAAGGTCTTCTTCGACACGATCGAAGAACCGGTCAACTACATCGTGCGCCAGGTCGAGCCGGCGTACTTCGACAAAGAGCCGGTGAAATATCCCGACACTCCTGCGGCCGAACATCCCGCGGTTGCCGAGGCAGCTAGATGACCTGGAACGACACCATCTTCATCTTGCCGGAGATCGTGATCGCGATCGGCGCATCGCTGCTGCTGATTGCGCCGGTCGCCGGCGGGCGCCGCAGCAAAAGCTCGGCGAAGTGGTGGATGCTCGTGATCCTCGCGTTGACGGCGACCGCCGTCGTCGTGTGCAGCAGCGTCGTGAGCAGGATCGACGACCCGACGAAGAGCTTCGCGAACATGTTCGCGCTCGACGGCTTCGCGATCTTCTTCAAGCTGCTCTTCATCG
>DATKFO010000617.1:0-3157 GCA_035544355.1 Thermoanaerobaculia bacterium | reverse complement strand
CATGAAGAGATCGCCGGGCTTCGTGGCGACAAACGTGAACTTGTGGTCGGAGGTCTTTTTTTCCGCCGACACGCTGTCGTCGTAGGGATTGCTATTTTCTTTGGCGCAGGCGCGCTCGCATTCGAGACATCCGATGCAGAGCGTCGCGTCATAGAGGATTGCTTTGCTCATTGCACACGCCTCCGTGCCGGCGGGCCGGCTACTTCTTCGCGAGCGTCCGCACGAACGTCACGACGGCCTTGATCTGATCGGGGGTGAGGCCCTTCCTGGTGAAGTTGTGCTTCGCGTTCGTCGAGACGAAGGTGATGAGATCTGCATCGCTCTTCGCCTGAACAGGCTGGATGGTGAGATCGGCCTTGCCGAGCTTCTTACCGTCCGCGCCGTGGCAGTTGGCGCATTTGCCGTTGTAAAGAACCGCGCCGTCCTCGGCCGCAAATGATGCAACCGGCAACAGTGCGATGGTGATGAGCATGAGAATCGTGATCGTTGTCTTTTTCATCGCTGTCTCCTTGGTGCGCATTCGTACGCTTGCCAGGAGCAGCGAACGGTGTCGCGCGAGACAGCTGTATGTTCGGAAAATGACAACCGCGGATTGGAGGGAGGAGTTCTGTGCAACGCGGTGTTGCGGTAGCCCTCCCGTGCCCGAGCCCGAGCCCGTTTTTTCGGATCTCGGAAAGTCAAAAGCCGGGCACGGGCTCGGGCGCGGGCACGGGATGAGAGGGGCAGCTACTTCTTCAGCGTGCGAATGAACATCACGAGCGCCTTGGCGGTCGCTTCGTCTGCCACTTTCGCCTTGTGCTTCGCGTCGGTGGTGAGGAACTTCACGAGATCGGCGTCCGATTTGCCCTGGATGCCGGCGCTGCTGAGGTTGGCCTTCGCCATCTTCGCGCCGTCGGCGCCGTGGCACATCGCGCACCTGGCCTTGAAGATCGCCGCGCCATCCTCTGCGAATGACGCCATCGGCGCCATGATCAGAACGATTGCGATTACGAATGCTGTTTTTTTCATCATTACCCTCCGGGCGTGAGTGTCGCGCCGGGCTTGAAAAACGGCCTGTGATGACCGGCACCGGTGTCGCGTGACGCGCCCTTCTGCAACCTGTCCGCTGCGCCGCCGTAATCTGCAGTACGGAGGTCAGCGATGCAGAAGACAGCAGTCGTAGCGGGTGCCCTGTTGCTTGCCGCGAGCGGTGCTCGCGCGGGATGGTTGTCCGGATGCGACGAAAGTGCGCCGCGGCACGTCGTCACTCCCGCGAGCGGAATCACGCGCGTCGTCGTCGAGGCCCGCGCCGGATCGCTCGAGATCCGCGGACAGCGCGGACTATCGCAAATCACCGCGGACGGCACCGCGTGCTCCTCCGATCGCGATTTCCTCAAGAAGATCGATCTCCGTCTCAGTCGCAGCGGCTCCGAGCTGCACGTCGACGTCCTCATTCCCGATCACGGCGGTTTCTTCGGCAACAACGAAGCGCGCCTCGATCTCACGGTCAATGTGCCCGCGGGCATTCCGATGGAGATCCACGACAGCAGCGGCTGGATGAAAGTGAGCGACATCGGCGCCGCCACGATCAACGACTCGTCGGGCGAGATGGAAGTGCGCAACGTGCAGGGCAATCTCACCGTCCACGATTCGTCGGGTGAAGTCGACATCGACGGCGTGAGCGGCGACGTCACGATCGACGACAGCTCCGGCGCGATGACCATCGCCCGCGTCAGCGGCACCGTGCACGTCGAAGACGACGGCTCCGGCTCGATCGACATCCGCGACGTGAAACGCGACGTGACCATCGACGACGACGGCTCCGGCAGCGTCCGCGTCGCTGACGTGACCGGCAACTTCACGCTGCGCATGAAAGGCAGCGGCGACGTGGATTACCTGCGCGTGGGCGGCAGGGTGTCGGTGCCGCGGGACTGAGGTCAGAAGTCGCGATCGCGCAGATGAAACGGTGAGTGCCCGCGACGAAACGCGGGTGCCCACATCACCGCGCGACGCTCTTTCGCGCCTTCGAAGCGATGCGCGCCGGCTGTGAGTGTGCGAGCGTCGCGATATTCGTTGCCATCGAGTACACCGCGCGCTTCGCCGCGCTCGTCGACGATCACGTATTCACCGGGAATGGCGATCGTGAAGGTGCCGTCGTCGCGGATCCACTGTCCCGCGGCGCGCAGGCGTCCCATGTCGAGAAAGTTTTCGCTGAGGAACGCGCGCGCTCGCGGCGGCCAGATCGGGCCGTCTGCCTGCGCGACGTACGTGCGCGTGCGCACCACGTCTTCGGGCACGGTGTCGCGAATCATGCCGTACGCCATCTGCGCGCGCGTGATGTTCTCGAGCACGTAGTAGAAAGGCCGGCGGCGGTAAATCGTCTCGCCCTTGTAATCGATCAGCATCTCGCCCGTGTGCGTGAGCCGCAGCGCCTGATCCATCATCGTCGTGTGCCAGTCGGTCTTGTTCTCGAAGCGATCGGCGTAGTACCAGAGCGCGGCGATGAAGATGACTGACACGATCACGAGCGATCGCGTTCTCGTCATCGCAGCCGCGCCGAAGATCGCCGCGAGCGGCATCATCGGAAGAAAGTCGCGCGGCGAGATCAGGATCCAGAGACACGCGAGCATCACGACGAACACCGCCATCGTGACCGCGAAGAAGTATCTCCACAGTTCGGAAGTCGCGCGAAATCGCAACGCGATCCAGACCACTGCGGCGAACGCGAAGGGAAAGATCGCGCGCACGATCCACAAACTCGATCGCATCCACGCGAATTCGCTGTTGAACGTGAGCGTGCAGTAGACGAAGTCGTTCCACGTGCCGATCGCTGCGAAGTACGTCGCGATCGCGCCGGGAACGATCACGAATCCGGCGATCGCTTCGAAAAATCCGCGACGCGGTGCGCGAATGATGATCGCTGCGATGACGAGAGCCGGAATGAGCAGCAGCGTTTTGATCGACGCTGCGAGTGCGGCGCCGAGAATCAGTCCGATGACGAACGGCCGCTTGCGCCGAATGAGCGCAAGCAACGCGAGCATCCAGAGCGCGTTCCAGAGATTGTCGTTCCGGAACTCAAGCGATTTCAGAAAGAACGGCGGGAAGAGCGAGAGCAGCACGACCGCCCACGCGGCGACGCGCTCGTCGTAGAGCTCGCGGCCGAGGACGTACGTCGCGT
>DATKFO010000616.1:0-7495 GCA_035544355.1 Thermoanaerobaculia bacterium | reverse complement strand
CTACCCAAAGCGGCGGCATGGCCGCCGCACTCCAAAACTACGCCGGCGTCGGTCCCCAAATCGACGCGAGGTCGATCTCGACGAGCTCGAACGGTTCGGCGCGTACTTTGTCGTCGCCGCCGTACGTCGCCACTTCGAGCCACTGTCCGTTCTCGAGGCGCTTCACTTCCAACGTCTTCATGCTGGGATCGACCAGCCAGGCGTGTCTCACGTCGTGATGCGCATAGACCGGCATCTTTTTCCCACGATCGATACGCCCCGTCGATGGCGACAGGACTTCGCAGACCCAGTCCGGAGCAAGGGTGAAGTACGCATCTGGCGGCAGTTTCGGAAGTCGTTCACGTCGCCAGCCGGCGAGATCGGGAACGATCACGTTGCGCCCGAGGTGGATCTCCGGCTCATCGAGAATCCACCAGCCTCCGGGGCCACCGACTCCGAATCGGTAGGGGCCTCCGATCAGAATGCCGAGAGATGACGCAAAGTCCGTGTGCGGAATCCCCGGTCGCGGCGACGCGTACAACTCCCCTTCGATGATCTCCGCGACCATCGTATCCGGCACCTGCATGAGGTCCTCGTACGTCGCGTGCTCGCGGATCCGCGCTGCCATGGCGAAATGATACGCCTGTGCTAACCTCCCTCCTCCCATGAACGACAACGCATTGATCGACGAAGCGAAGGCGGCACGTGAGAACGCGGTCGCTCCCTTTTCGAAGTTCAAGGTCGGCGCGGCGCTGCGCACCAAAGCGGGAAAGATCTATCGCGGCTGCAATGTCGAGAACTGCACTTACGGTCTCACTGTTTGCGCCGAGCGCGTCGCGCTCCTCTCTGCGCTCGCCGCGGGCGAGCGCGAGTTCATTGCGATCGCGGTCGTGACGCAGAGCGAGGAGCCGGGAACGCCGTGCGGTCCGTGCCGCCAGCTGATGTGGGAGTACTGCGGCGACATCGACGTCACGCTCGCCAACCTCGGGGACCGGCGTGTCGACTACAAACTCTCGGAGCTCTTCCCGCATCCGTTCTCGTTCAGCCTGGAGGACTAGCTTGCGCAGACTCGCACTCCTCGCGACGGTGCTGCTGTTCGCCGCCGTCGCGCACGCACACGACGCAGACATCCTGATCACGGGCGGCACCGTCCTTACGATGGCCGGCCCGAACATCGAGAACGGCTCGGTCGCGATCAAAGACGGCGCGATCGTTGCTGTCGGCCCGTCGTCCGAAATCGACAAGCAGTACCACGCGAAGACGACGATCCAGGCGCGCGGCATGGCCGTCCTCCCCGGCTTCGTCAACGCACACACGCACGCGCCGATGGTGCTGTTCCGCGGCATCGCCGACGACCGCGAGCTCATGGACTGGCTCACGAACTTCATCTTCCCCGCCGAAGCGAAGAACGTGACGAAAGACTTCGTGACGTGGGGAACGCGCCTCGCCGCGGCGGAAATGATCCGCTCCGGCACGACGACGTTCGCCGACATGTACTACTTCGAGTCCGACATCGCGCGCGAAACGAAAGCGGCCGGCCTGCGCGGCGTCCTCGCCGAAACGATGATCGACTTCCCCGTCCCCGACAACAAAACGTGGGAAGAAACGATCCGCTACATCCGCGCGTACGTGAAGCAGTGGAAGGGCGATCCGATGATCACGCCCGCGCTCGCGCCGCACGCGCCGTACACCGTCTCGAAAGAACATCTGCAGCAGATCCGCGCGCTCGCGACCGAGCTCGGCGCGCCGATCCTCATCCACGTCTCCGAAACGAAAAACGAATTGCAGCAGGTCGCGGCCAAGCAAAACGGCATGACGCCCGGCGCCTACCTCGACTCGATCGGCTTCCTCGGCGACGACGTGCTCGCCGCGCACGGCGTGTGGCTCACCCCCGACGAGATCAAGATCTTCGCCGCGAAGAAAGTCGGCGTCGCGCATTGCCCCGAGAGCAACATGATGCTCGCGTCAGGCGTCGCACCGGTCATCGACATGATGCGCGCCGGCATCGAAGTCGGCCTCGGCACCGACGGTCCCGCCGGCTCGAACAACAATCTCGACATGCTCGAAGAAGCCGCGTCCGCAGCGCGACTGCAGAAGGTCTCGAAGCTCGATCCGAAAGCGATCACTGCGCGCGATGTGCTCACGCTCGCGACGATCGGCGGCGCGCGCGCAGTCGGACTCGCCGACAAGATCGGCACGCTCGAGCGCGGCAAACGCGCGGACGTCATCGTCGTCGATCTCGATCAGGCGAAGACGCAGCCGGTGTACTCGGTCGAATCCGCGATCGTGTACGCCGCGTCGGGCAACTCCGTCGTCGCGACCATCTGCGACGGCAAGATCCTGCTGCGTCACGGCAAAGTGCTGACGGTCGATGAGAAGGCGGCGATCGCGAAGGCGAAGGAGTATCGCGAGAAGGTGCTGGCGAGTCTGAAGAAGTAAGCCCTCCCCATCCATGCGCCGCTCCGCCCTGCTCCTCCTTCTTCTCGCCGCCTGTACCTCCGCCCCGCCTCCCCCACCGCCACCTCCGCCCCCGCCGCCGTTCTCCGCCGCAGGCACCGCGCAGCGCGTCGTGCTCATGTCGCTCGACGGCCTCGGCGCCGACGCGCTCGCAAAACATCCCGATCTCCCCACGTTCGCGCAACTCGCGCGCGACGGCATGCGCGTGCAGCGCGTGATCACCGTCAATCCCACGGTCACGTCATCCGCGCACGTCTCGATCCTCACCGGGAAAACGCCGCAGCAGACGGGCGTCGTCGCGAATCAATTTCATCTGCCGGGCACGCCGCGCGAGACGGTCACGATGGGCTTCGACGCGACGATCGACACCGAGACGATCGTCGAAGCGGCGCGACGACAGGGCAAGCGCGTCGGCAACATCGCCTTTCCGAGCGTCGACTTCACGACGCCGCGGCGCAGCGCCGACTTCGGACTCAATTACACGAAAGGCGTGACGAAGGGACGGCTCATCCGCCTCGCGCGCGCGGACTTTCATTCCGAGTGGGTGCCGCCGACGTGGTCGCAACGCCCGCTGCGGCATCAGTCGTTCAGTCCCGTGCTGCGCGCGCGCCTCGAATGGGCAATCCCGAAACGCATACGCGCGGACGTCGACGTCGTCGCGTACGACACCACGAACGACGCAGTCGCGAACTACGACCTGCTGCTCATCGAAGTCGACGGCCAGGAGATGGCGCCCGACGCGAAGCGCTGGTTCGCGATCGCGCGGCGCCTCGAAGACGGCGTGTACGGCTCGTGGTCGAAGATCCTGCGCTTCGATGCGCAGCTCGCATCGGTGTCGATTTACTGGGGCGCGATCGCACACAACGAAGCGTTCCCCGCGTCGTTTCGCGAAATGCTCGACGACCAGCTCGGATTCTGGCCGAGCGCGCCGAACGACGCGCTTGCAAACGACTGGCTCGCCGGCCGCGACGGCATCGATCCCGACACCTTCATCGAACAAGGCGAGCGCATCACCGACTTTCTCGCGAAGGCGACGGCACTCACGATTCAGCGCATGCCGTTCGATCTGCTCCTCTCGTACGAGCCGACCGTCGACGGCGCAGAGCACGCGTTCAACCTCGTGCTCGACACGCAACAACTCGCGACGCCGTCGAATCGCGCCGCGGGCGAGCGCGTGCGCCGAGCGGCATTCGTCGCCGTCGATCGCGCAGTCGCCACCGTCGGCGCGATGCTCGATCCAACCCGCGACGCGTTCGTCGTCACCGGCGATCACGGCCTCGGACCGGTCGACACCGAACTGCGCCTCAATCGCTGGCTCGCCGAAAACGGATTCGCGCCGCGCTGGCGCAGCTACTCCACCGGCAGCATCGCGAACCTCTACCGCTTCGCCGAGCCCGACGACACCGACGCGTTGATCAAGAAGTTGACCGAATCGAAATACTTCGAAAGCGTCACGCGCAAGACCGCCGAATCGCATCGCAACAGCGGCGACGTCGTCGCGTTCGCGTACCCAACGATCTACCTCTCGATGTCGGAGGACGCGCCCACCGTCACGCAGCCGCGCTCCGCCGGCCAGCACGGCGGCTTGAACACGCACCCGTTCCTGCACACGACGCTCTTCGCGTGGGGCGCGGGCGTGCGGCACGTGACGGTGGAGAAGATCGAGCAGACGGAGATTGCGGGGTTCATTGCGCAACTGATGGGGATCGATTTCAGTTCATCCCGAAGCGCAGCGAGGGATCTCGGGCGGCACCGCGAATGAATGTGCAAGAAGGCGACGGCAGTCGCGGTGCACGCGGAGATCCCTCGCTACGCTTCGGGATCAACTTTCTTGCAGCAATCTTCTTCCTCCTCCTCGCCACCGCCCTCACCTGGCCCCTCGCGCGCGAGCTCGACACCGCCGTCGCCGACCTCGGCGATCCGCTGTTGAACACGTGGATCCTCGATTGGGATTGCCACGCGCTCACGCACGATCCGCTGCATCTCTACGACGCGCCGATTTTCTATCCCGACCGTTATCCGCTCGCGTACAGCGAGAATCTCGTCGGCATCGCGCTCGTCGTGCTGCCGTTCCATCTCGCCGGCGCATCGCCGATCGCCGTCCACAACATCGCGATGCTCCTCGGCTTTGCGTTCTCGGGCTTCGGCGCGTTCGTGCTCGCGCGCGTCGTTACGCGCAACACCTTCGCGTCGCTCATCGGCGGCATCGTTTACGCGTTCGTCTCGTTTCGCTTCGATCATCTCGCGCACGTGCAGATCGTCTGGGGCGGATGGCTTCCGCTGCTGCTCGCGGCGCTGATCGTCTACTGGCGCACGCCCGACACGCGCCGCGCGGCGCTGCTCTGCGGCGCGTTCGTGATGAACGGACTCACGAACATTCACTGGCTGCTGATGGGCAGCTTCGCGCTCGCGATCACGATCGTCGTGCTCGCGTTGAACGAACCGCGACGCGATCGGCGATTCTGGATCCAGCTGATCGGCGCGCTCGCGATCGGCGGACTCGTGCTGCTGCCGTTCCTGATTCCGTATCGCATCGTCTCGAATCTCTATCGAATGAAACGCTTTCCCGGCGAGATCGCGATCGGATCGGCGACGCTCGCGGATTGGTTGCGCGCAACGCCGCGGAGTTTTCTGTACGGCGTTCCCGATCCGTCCGCGCTGCACGCGGAGCGGCGGCACTTTCCCGGGATCGTCGTATTGCTGCTTGCGTCGTGCGCATGGCGTTGGCGCTCCGTCGGCGTCGTGATGCTCGCGGCGATCGCGATGGCGTTCGTGCCCGGATTCACGATGAGCACCGCGCTTCCGCTGCTGCTCGCCGCTGCATTCGGTTTCTGGCTCCTGCGCCGCCGCGATCCGAATTTCAAACCCTCACCCGCCGCCGTCTGGCTCACGATCGGCTTTCTCGGCTCCCTCGGCACGCACGCATTCCTGCATCCCGTCCTCTTTCGCATCATCGAACCGTTCCGCGCCATTCGCGCGCCCGCGCGCTGGGCGATGATCGCGTACGTCGGACTCGCGCTACTCGCGGCGATCGGAACCGTCGAGCTGACGAAGCGATGGAAGCGCGTGGCGCCGCTGATCCTGATTCTCGCGCTCGTCGACGTCACACCGCGCATCGAATGGAAACACGCCGATCCGCACGTCGCGCCGGTGTATCGCTGGCTCGCACAAGAACGCCCGCGCGCCGCCATCGAGCTGCCGATGAGCGGCAACGGCGTACAAGCGCTGTATCTGCTCGCATCGACATCGCATCACGTGCCGATCATGAACGGCGCCTCGGGATGGGACGGCCCGACGCACGCGAAGCTCCGCGAAAAAGGCGAGCGCGGCGAATACGACGAGGAGTTTCTGCGCATCGTCGAAAACGCGGGATGCGAAATTGTGATCGTGCATGGAAGCGATCCCGCGATGGATGGGATGCTCGCGCGGCTGCGGTTCGTGCGCGCTTTTGGCGGTGATCGCGTTTACTCCATGCGCGAAAGAAAACGGACAAGCTGAGAGCATGTCCTACGTTTTGGCGAACGTCACCACTCCAGCACTTGCGGGAACCGCCAGCGCGCTTCGCGGATCTCTTCTTCGATGACTTCCTGCTCCGCGGCGTCGGCGAGTTGCGGGACGTTCCAGTTCGCGAGCCACATCGGGTTGACGTACGGGAGGACGGCGATGTGCTCGATGCGATGCGGGAGGCCGCGTGCGGCGAATCGTTCGTTGAGGTAGTCGACGACGTTTTTCGACGTCGGGATGGGGTCACTCATCGCTGAGTCCGTGGTCCTTCATCTTCGTGGCGAGCGTGCGCGGCGCGATGCCGAGGAGCTCGGCGGCTTCGGTGCGTGAGGATGTGCGATGCAGCGCGTCTTCGATCTTCAGCTTTTCGACGATGCGTGCGACGCGCTCGGAGACTTCGGCGAGGGAGCCGGTGAGGTCGAGTGAATCGCGGATGGAGTCGTGACTGGTGATGCCGAGGTTCAGGTCGCGCGGCTCGATGACATTCGCGTCGCAGAGGATGGCTGCGCGCTCGATGCAGTTTTGCAATTCGCGGATGTTGCCCGGCCAGTCGTACGCGCGCAGCGCAGTGCGCGCGTCGTCGGAGATGCGCAAGCCGGGACGTGCGAGCTCGCGCGCGAAGCGTTGCAGGAAGAAGTCGGTCAGCGCGTCGACGTCTTCGCGGCGCGCACGCAGCGGCGGGATCGTCACGGGGAACACGTTCACGCGGAAGTAGAGGTCCTCGCGGAAGCTCCCCTCCTTCACGGCGTCGGTGAGATTGCGATTCGTCGCGCAGATCACGCGGACGTCGACGTCGATCGTCGCGACGCCGCCGATCCGCTCGAAGCGGCGCTCCTGCAGCACGCGGAGGATTTTTGACTGCACGCCGTGTCCGAGGTCGCCGATCTCGTCGAGAAAGATCGTGCCGGTGTCGGCGAGCTCGAACTTGCCGAGCTGGCGCGCCATCGCGCCAGTGAACGAGCCTTTCTCGTGGCCGAACAATTCATTCTCGATGAGTGTGTCGGGAATCGCGGCGCAGTTGATCGCGACGAACGGCCGATCGCGGCGCGGCGAGAGTTGATGAATCGCGCGTGCGAACAGCTCCTTGCCCGTTCCCGATTCGCCTTGCAGCAGCACGTTCGCGTCGGTCGGCGCGACGCGCTGAATCGCCTGCGAGACTTCGACGATCCGCGGCGAGTCGCCGATGATCGCGGGAAGGCGATAGCGTTTCTGGAACTCCTCGCGCAGCAGAAGATTTTCGTGGCGCAGCTCGCGATGCTCACGGCAGCGGCGCAGCAGCAGCAGCAGGTAATCGACGTCGATCGGCTTCTGAATGAAATCGAACGCGCCGAGCTTCATCGCTTCGACGGCGTTCTCGATCGTGCCGTACGCGGTCATCACGATCACCGGGCAATCGGGATCGCTCTCTTTCGCCTGGCGCAGCACGGCGATGCCGTCCGCGCCGGGCAGCCGCAAGTCGGTGAGCACGGCAACGTAGCGGCGGCCTTCGGCGAGCCAGCGGATCGCTTCCTTGCCGTTCGCGGCGATCTCCGCTTCCAGACCGTCGGCGGCGACG
>DATKFO010000615.1:0-2432 GCA_035544355.1 Thermoanaerobaculia bacterium | reverse complement strand
GGACAGCGTCTGCTCGGCGACGGCCTTCAGGCGGTCGCGAAGGAGCGTGAACTCCTTCTCGGCGCCGACGAGGGGGATCATCACCTCGGGGCGCACGGGGCGGCGGTGCTTCGTCTCGGCCTCGGCGGCCTGGTAGATCGCGCGCACCTGCATCTCGTAGATTTCGGGATACGTGATGCCGAGGCGGCAGCCGCGGTGGCCGAGCATCGGATTTACTTCGTGCAACTGCTGCACTTTGTTGCGCAGCTCGACGAAGCCCCAGCTCATGTCGCGCGCGAGCGACGAGATCTGCGCTTCGGTGTGCGGCAGGAATTCGTGCAGCGGCGGATCGAGCAGGCGCACGGTGACCGGCATGCCGTGCAGCTCGCGGAAAATGCCTTCGAAGTCTCCCTGCTGGAACGGCAGCAGATCGTCGAGCGCCTTGCGCCGTCCTTTCTCGTCGCGCGCGAGGATCATCTCGCGCACTTTGAGGATGCGCTCCTCCGCGAAGAACATGTGCTCGGTGCGGCAGAGGCCGATGCCGTGCGCGCCGAAGAGTCGCGCAACGCGCGCATCGTTCGGTGTGTCGGCGTTCGTGCGAATGCCGAGCGTGCGAATCTCATCCGCCCACTTCAGGAGCCGATCGAAGTTCCGATAAACCTCGGAATCCTCGGGCTTCATCGAATTCTCGAGCAGCACCTGCACGACCTCCGAGGGCCGCGTCGGCAACTTTCCGCCGATGATCTCGCCCGTCGTTCCGTCGATCGACACCCAGTCGCCTTCTTCGAGCGGCTCGTGTCCTTCGCTGCGCATCTCGGCTTTGCCGTAGTCGACTCTCAGCGAGCCTGCGCCGACGACGCACGGCCGTCCCATGCCGCGCGCAACGACCGCTGCGTGCGATGTGAGTCCGCCGCGCGTGGTGAGGATTCCTGCCGCACTGTGCATGCCCGCGATGTCTTCGGGCGATGTTTCGATGCGCACGAGAATGACGGGATCGTCTTTCGCCATCTTCACCGCGTTCTCCGCATTGAACGCGATTTTTCCCGCGGCAGCGCCGGGGCCCGCGGGTAATCCGCGACCCAGCAAGCGTCCGCCGCTGAGCGCTTTCTGTTTTTCCTGCGCGTCGAACACCGGCGCGAGCAGCTGGATGATCTGATTCGCTTCGACGCGCTCGACGGCTTCTTTGTGCGAGATCAACTCTTCGTCGACCATGTCGCACGCGATTCTCACCGCGGCGAAGCCGGTGCGTTTGCCGGTGCGCGTTTGCAGGAGGTAGAGCTTCGACGATTGGATCGTGAACTCGATGTCCTGCATGTCGCGGTAATGCGATTCGAGTTTTTTGTAGACGTCGACGAGCGAACCGTACGCCGCGGGCATCGTGCGCTCGAGCTCCGAGATCGGCATCGGCGTGCGAATGCCGGCGACGACGTCTTCGCCCTGCGCGTTCGGCAAGTACTCGCCGAAGAATTTCTTTTCGCCGGTCGACGGATTGCGCGTGAACGCGACGCCGGTTGCGCAGTCGTCGCCCATGTTGCCGAACACCATCGACTGCACATTGACCGCGGTGCCCCAGTCGTCGGGAATCTGATTGAGCTTGCGGTACGTGATCGCGCGCTGGTTGTTCCACGAGTTGAACACCGCGCCGACCGCGCCCCACAGCTGTTCCTTTACGTCCTGCGGAAAGTCTTTGCCGCTCCGATCGCGAACGATTTTTTTGTAGATGTCGACGAGGCGCCGCAGCGCGTCGGCGGGAATCTGCGCGTCGGTCTTTGCGCCAACCTCTTCGCGCAGCGCGTGGAGCTCGTGCTCGAAATTCTCGCGATCGATCTCGAGCACGACGTCGGAGTACATCTCGATGAAGCGGCGGTACGAATCGAACGCGAAACGCGCGTCGGCGGATTCGGCGAGGCCTTGCACGGTCTCGTCGTTGAGTCCGAGGTTGAGGATCGTGTCCATCATTCCTGGCATGGACGCCCGCGCGCCGGAGCGGACCGAAACGAGCAGCGGTTTTTTGCGATCGCCGAACGTGCGATCGACAGACTTCTCGACGCTCGCGAGGTTCTCGGCGACCTGCGCCTCGAGCTCGGGAGGATAGCTCTTGTCGTGATCGTAGAAATACGTGCAGACACCGGTGGAGATCGTGAAGCCGGGCGGAACGGGGACGCCGATGTTGGTCATTTCGGCGAGGCCTGCGCCTTTGCCGCCGAGGACGTCTTTCATCTTCGCATTGCCTTCGGCGTGGCCGTCGCCGAAGTAGTAGACGTATTTCTCCATGTCGCTGAAACCTCGCAGCGGATTATCCATGATGCGAGTGTCATCCTGAGATCGCATGGGGCGCAGCCGCGTCACCACGGATGAAAACAGGTGCGCGGATCAATCTACAGGTCTACGTTACTTGTTGGCTCCAGGTGACGTGTGGTGGTCGTATTTTCTCTGTCGGTTTCGACCGCGAT
>DATKFO010000614.1:0-3414 GCA_035544355.1 Thermoanaerobaculia bacterium | reverse complement strand
GACGTACAATCACCATCTCATGCGCCGCCAGCGCGGGTTTTCTCTCATCGAGGTCATGGTCGGGATCCTCATCCTCGGCGTTGTGATCACGACTTCGCTGGCGGTGTTCGTCGAGCGCAAGAAGCGCTTGCAGCAGGCGAGCGAGATCATCCTCGCGTATCAGGTGCTTGCGAACGAGGCGGAGATGCAGCGGCGCAAGGACTTCAGCTCCGTGACGAACGGACCGTTCGACAGCGACACGTCGCTGCTCAATCCGCTCGGACCGTACACTGCGCTCGTGAAGGTCGATCCGCGCGGGCCGCATTCGAAAAACGTGACGATGACGATCCGCTGGCGCAACGGTCAGAAGGAAGCAAAGCTCGCGCTCATTCGCGTGCTGACCGGAGGGGAGACGTTTTGGTGAGCGCGCGCCGCATGCGCGGCTACTCGCTGATGGAGATCGTCGTCGCGATGGCGGTCTTCGGCATCTTCCTGTTCATCGTCACGACGCTCACGCTCGAGATGAACAAGCAGGCCAAGCGCTATCCCGTCAATTTCATGCAGCACCCGCAGGTGATTGCAGTGCTCGAGCGCATGAAGCGCGACGTGCAGGATGGATACGGCGAGAACCCGTACGATCCCGAGACACCGCCGCCCGATTACACGGCCGGTCCGAAGGTGCTCATCCTGCAAACCATCGAAGACGACCGGCGCATCGTCGTCGTCTGGGATTTTCGTAAGCCCGGTGAAGCGACGCGCGTCGCGTACAACGTCGGCGTCGCGACGAAGTGGGTCGCTCGCGGACTTCCGCCCGACTTCAACGTGGAGATCAAAACAGAAGAAATCCCCAATCGTCCCTACGGAGCTCGCATTCAGGCCAGAGACGGCAATGGCAATCTCTCGATCGACCAGATCCTGCAACCGCGCGCGCACAGCTGACCAGCGCGGCTTCGCGATCGTCACGGCGATCGTGCTCGCGGTGCTTTACTTCGCGCTGATGGAGCTGCTGCTCCTCGACTCGTCGCGCCAGCTGATCGAAGCGCAGCGTTTTCGCGCGCGCGTCATCGCGTCGAATCTCGCCGAGAGCGGAGCGGAGCTCGCGGCGGAACAGATCTTCATCGCGTACAACAACGGCAAGACCGTCACGGAAAACGATTGGCAGGGCGACATGTCGGGCTCGCTCACGATCGACGAAGGCGGCGCGTTCACCATCGAAGCGAAAGGCACGTCGGCCGGCGTGGTGCGCACGACCGCTCACGTGACGGTGTGGGGCATGGCGAAGGACGGAAACCTGAGCATTGAGTTCACCGACCACGGGCCGGAGTGAGCCGCACCGCCGGATAGGCTTATGATTCGGGCGATGGCCGACAACACCGACAAGGGATTCTGGAGAGGCGGCGCGAGCGGCCACAGCACGAATCGCGAATCGTCGGGACGCCCGAGCGGATTTCCGGGATCGCGCAAGCAAAAGAAAACCGGTGTCAGGACCGACATCGACTCCGCTCCGAAAAAGCCGGTGACGAAGCCGTGAATCCGCATCGTCACCGCGCGCGTACATGAGACGTCGAACTTCGTGACATGAATCCGAGTGTCCAGACCGCCACGCTGCTCCCCGCCGTCGCGCAAGGCGACGTGAGTGCATTCGAAGGTCTCTACGATCGTTACTCGTCGACCGTGTACGCGTTGCTGCTGCGCATCCTCGCGAATGCCGATGACGCGCAGGAAGTGCTGCAGGAGACATTCGTCAAAGCGTGGACGAGCGCGAAGATGTTCGATGCCGTGCGCGGCAGTGAGGCGGCATGGCTGATCTCGATTGCGCGCAGCCGCGGCATCGATCGTCTACGCTCGCGCCGGCTTCGCTCCGATCGCGAGAATGACGCAGGGCGGGAAATCTCGATCCACTCTTCTTTCGTAGATAAGACGACGGGCGCCGACAAGGCGATTCAGTCGGAAGAGCAACGAGCCGTGCGTGGCGCTCTCACCGATCTCCCCGACGCGCAGCGAGTCGCACTCGAGCTGGCGTACTTCGAGGGCCTGTCGCAGTCCGAGATCGCCCAACGTTTGAACGAGCCCCTCGGCACGATCAAAACGCGAATGCAGCTCGGCATGAAGAAGCTGAGAGATCGCCTCCGAGAATACCGATGATGACGCACGAGGAATTCGAATCGATCGCAGCACTCGACGCGATCGGCGCCGCAACGGCGGACGAGGGAAGCGCGCTCACCGCGCACCTTCGCGAATGCCTGCCGTGCCGCCGCGCGCGCGCCGAGTTCGCGGAAGCAGCGACGCTCCTCGCGCGCGATCTCGAGCCGGTCGTGCCTCCGCGCGACGTGCGCGAGCGCATCAGCAGCGCGATCGCCGAAACGGACGAAGAAGAAGCGCGCGAGACGCGCATCAGCCCATGGTGGCTCGCCACCGCCGCGACCATTTTTCTCGCGCTGTGGGGCTGGCGCGAAATCTCCGTGCGCGTGATTCGCGAGCAAACGCACTCGCAAGAAGCCGAGATCAAGCGCCTCAGCGAAGAGAACGCGCTGCTCAACGAACAGAACGAGAAACTGTCGGTGCTGGCCAAGCCCGACACGCGCACGATCGCACTCACCGGCCAGGAAGTCGCGCCCGCAGCATCGGCGAAAGTGTTCCTCGAACCGGAACGCCGCCGCGCATTCGTCTTCTTCTACAACCTCCCCTCGAATCCCGGCGACAAGAGCTACCAGCTCTGGATCATCCGCGGCGATCAACCGAAGCCGATGAGCGCCGGAGTCTTCGACGTCACCGAAGCCGGCAGCGCCTCGATCACGATCGAGAACCTGCCCGTCGCAACGGAGATCAAGGGACTCGCCGTGACGCTCGAACCGCGCGGCGGCGTGGAACAGCCGACGAACACGCAGTTCATCGTGGCGGGGAATGTGTAGCGAAGCGTCAACCCTGAGCGGCAGCCGAAGGGTCAACGGAGCCATCAGGATTCCCGTGCGATGCGACGCCGCACGTGCGGTCGCAAGTGGGAAGCGACAGCGCGGTGGCTCCATTGACCCATTCGACTTCGCTCAGGGTTGACGCTTCGCTAAATCCCCACAATGTTGTAGCCGCAATCGACATACATCACCTCACCGGTGATTGCGGACGACATCGACGACAGCAGGAACAGCGCGGCGTTGCCGATCTCTTCGAGCTCGACGTTGCGATGGAGCGGCGCTTTCTCGGCGTGGTTCTTCAGCATGTCGGTGAAGCCTTTGATGCCGCGTGCGGCGAGTGTGTTCACCGGTCCGGCGGAGATTGCGTTCACGCGGACGTTGCGGGCGCCGAGGTTTGCGGCGAGGTAGCGGATCGTCGCTTCGAGTGAGGCTTTCGCGACGCCCATGACGTTGTATCCGAGGACCGCTTTTTCTGCGCCGTAGTACGAGAGTGCGAGGACCGAGCCGCCGCCGGCTTTTTCGA
>DATKFO010000613.1:0-5177 GCA_035544355.1 Thermoanaerobaculia bacterium | reverse complement strand
GGCTGCCGCACTCCAAATGTTGTATAAAGAATTCCATACTCTCACACGCCCACTCCTGACGGAACCCTACAATCGAGGTGATTTGTGAAGCGTCCCTTCGTCGCCCTCATTGTGCTTTCTCTACTCGCAACCGTCCCCGTTTTTGCCGCACCGGTTCAGTGCACGGCATCCAACACCATCACCGCGGATGTCGTCGTGCTCGATCAGGTGCTCACCTACAACCGCCGCGGCGCGTTTCAACCGTTCGGCAAGATCTTTGCGCTGCGGCGCGACGTCGAATCGGTGAGCGGCGGCGCTCTGACGCCGGGCAATGTGCGGCTGAAGTCGTACAAACGCCCGCGCCCGATCGTGCTCCGCGTGAATCAGGGGCAATGCCTCAACATCAAGCTCACGAATCTGCTCGGCCCCGCAGTCTCCGGAGCACCCGCGACGTCGACGGTCTCGATGCACGTCCTCGGACTCGCCGTCGCGAGCTCACTCTCCGATGACGGCTCGTTCGTCGGTTCGAACGCGAGCTCGCTCGTTCCCACCGGCGCGACGCGCAGCTACACGCTCGTCGCAGAGCACATGGGCACGTTCCTGCTGCAAACGGAATCGAGCGACATGGGCAACCCGACGATCACCGCGGGCGACATGACGCTCGGCTTGTTCGGCGCGGTGAACGTCGAGCCGCCGAATGCGATCTGGTATCGCAGCCAGGTCACGCACGACGACCTCGCGGCCGCGATGGCGAACGGGAAAGTCGACTACAACAAACTGAAGATCCTCGACGGGATGGAGATCGCGCACAGCGACCTCACCGCGATCATCGCCGGCCCCGACGGCGGACGCTTCCCGAAAGGAACGTTCCCGCCGAATTACGCGGAGCCCGATCGCGACCGGCCGTTCCGCGAGTTCACGCTCATCTACCACGAAGACTTCCTCGACAATCAGGCGTTCCCCGGTTACTTCAACGACGCCGTCTTCGCGAAGACGCTCACCAGCTCCACCGACAACTTCGGCATCAACTACGGCATGGATGGCATCGGCTCGATCATCCTCGCGCAACGCATGGAGCTCGGCCCGACCGCCGGATGCGTCGACTGCAAGTTCGAGGAGTTCTTCCTCAGCTCCTGGGCACAGGGCGATCCCGCGACGATCGTCGACAATCCGACGAACACCGGCTCGCTCGCGACGAAAGCCTTCTATCCCGACGATCCCTCGAACGTTTATCACTCCTACCTCGGCGATCACACGACGTTCCGCGTGCTGCACGGCGGCGCGGCGATCCATCACGTGCATCACCTGCACGCGCATCAGTGGCTGCATTCGCCGAACGACGACGGCTCGTCGTATCTCGACAGCCAGGCCATCGGGCCGGGCTCCGGCTACACGCTGGAGATGACGTATCACGGCGCCGGCAATCGCAACCTCACCGTCGGCGACTCGATCTTCCACTGCCACATCTATCCGCACTTCGCGTCGGGCATGTGGTCGCTCTGGCGCGTGCACGACGTCTTCGAAGACGGCACGCTGCTCGACAAAGATGGTCGTCCGGTCACGGGCGTCGCGAACAATCGCGCGCTTCCCGATGCGGAGATCAAGACCGGCACGCCGATCCCCGCACTCGTGCCGATGCCGTCGATCGCGATGGCGCCCGCGCCCGAAGCGAACGTGCAGATCGTCAACGGACAGGTGAAGGTCACGCCGAAAGGCGGCGGAAAGCTCGGCAATCCCGGCTATCCGTTCTTCATCGCCGGCGTCGCGGGACATCGCGCGCCGATGGCGCCGCTCGATTTCGCGAAAGACGAAATGGGCGCCCCGATCGACGGCGGACTGCCGCGCCATCGCATCATCGGCGGAACGGTGATCGAGAAGCACACGCCGTGGGATTTCTCGAAAGACAATCCGACGCTCATCGCCGAAGAATTGAACGAAGCCGGCGAGCCGACCGAGCAGGCCGCGATGGCGTATCACGAGATGGGCTCGCATCCGTCGAAGACGCCCGAGGGGGTGCCGGCGACTTTCTTGACGAACGGACATCCGCGGCAGCAGGGCGCGCCGTACGCCGATCCGTGCATCGGAGCCGCGGGCGACGAGAAGCCGCCGCTGCGCGTCTACAAAGCCGCGAACATCCAGATGGATGTGCAGTTCAACAAAGCAGGCTGGCACTTCCCGCAGCAGCGCATGATCGTGTTGTGGGACGACATCCCCGCGACGCGCAAGAACGAGCGTCCGCCGCAGCCGTTCTTCTTCCGCGCAAACTCCGGCGATTGCGTCGAGTACTGGCACGCGAACTTCATCCCGTCGGTGTACGAGCTCGATGATTTCCAGGTGCGCACGCCGACGGACGTCATCGGCCAGCACATTCACCTCGTGAAATTCGACGTGACGTCGTCCGACGGCGCAGGCAACGGCTTCAACTATGAAGACGGCACGCTCGCGCCGGACGAAGTCACCGATCGCATCAACGCGATCAACAAGACCGGCGGCATCATCACGCCCGCCGGCAAGCGGACGCTGAAAGCGAAAGCGTATCCGCCGTTCATGAAGATCGATCCCGAGCACGCGCTCGGCGCGCAGGCGACGATCCAGCGCTGGTGGGCCGATCCGCTGATCGGCGGCGACATCAATTGCCCGGTCGGTGCTCCCGCGGAGCAATGCGATCGAACGCTGCGCACGATCTTCACGCACGATCACTTCGGTCCGTCCACGCATCAGGAGGCCGGTCTGTACGGAGGTCTGCTCACCGAGCCGAAGGGCTCCACGTGGCGCGATCCGGTGACGCAGGAAGTCATGGGCTCGCGCAAATCGGACGGCGGTCCCACGAGCTGGCAGGCGGACGTCTATCCGACGAATCTCGCCGACAGCTATCGCGAGTTCGCGCTCGAGTTCCAGGACATGGCGATGGCGTATCTGCCGACGAGCCGCAAGACTCCCGATCCCATTTGGGGCTGGGCGGATTATCAGAACGCCGTCGATGCGCAGTACGTCCCCGGTTCGTCGTCGGCGACTCCCTGCCCACTCCCAACTCCCTGCCCCAAGATCGTCGACGACTTCGACCTCGGATCGCTCACCACGAACTATCGCAGCGAGCCTTTGGCTCTGCGTGCAGGCGTTCAGCCGAATTCGGTGCGCGGCATTCAGAATGATCTCGCGTTCAGCTTCGCGTCGATTCCGCGGCAGAACCCGTGGCTCAACACGCAGCCGACGACATATCCGCCGCTCACGCCCGGCGTCGACGGCACCGATCCGTTCACGCCGCTCTTCCGCACGTATCAAGGCGATCGCGTGTGGGTGCGCATCCTCGTCGGCGGCCAGGGCGAGATCCATCACTTCTCGATGAACGGCTTGCGCTGGCTGTTCGAGCCGTCGTCGTCGAGCTCGGGCTGGCGCGCGAGTCAGGCGATGGGCATCTCCGAACACTACGAGTCGATCTTCCGCGTGCCGTATTCGACGATGAACGCGCGCGGCTTTACTGATCATCTTTATGAAACGTCGTCGTCCGATCAGGGACGCGAGTGGGGCATGTGGGGTCTGTTGCGCGCGTACGATCCGGCGAAGGACACGGAGAAGCTCGTGCATCTGCCGAGCAATCCGAAACGTTCCGCGCCCGTGACCGCGCCCGTGTGCGATCCGAAAGCTCCGATGCGCAAGTTCGATGTCATCGCCGCGCTCGCGACGGATGTCATCGGATCGAGCGGCATCACGTTCAACACCGGCTACACGGTCGGTACGTCATCGAGCGGTCCGATCACCCTCGGCAACGGCATCGTCTACGTCGAGTCGCGCAATCTCACGAGCGGCAAACTGACGAACGTGGATCCGCTCATCCTCCGCGCGAAGGCCGGCGATTGCATTCAGGTCACGCTGCACAATCAGATTCCGGAGAAAGCGCCGTACACGCTCGTCGGCATCAATCTCGACAATCCTGCGAGCAATGGCTCGAACGATCCGCAATTCTCGAACTTCACGTATTACCCGTCGGCGACCGTCGGACTGAACACGCAGCTCGTCGAGCGCGACACCGGCACGAGCGACGGCATGAACGTCGGCCAGAACGCGGTGCAGACGATCGCCCCCGCGCCGAACGGCGGCGCGACGAAGGTGTACACGTGGTACGCCGGCGCGCGCGAAGTCGATGCGAAAGGCAACGCCACGTGGACGCCGATCGAGTTCGGCGGCGTGAATCTCATGCCGGCCGATCCGCTCGGACAACATCCGAACGGGCTCGCCGGCGCGCTGATCATCGAGCCGCTCGACGCGATCATCGATCCGAAAGATGAAGCGGCGAACAGCTCCGCCACGATCAAGCGCGCGAATGGAAAACCGTTCCGCGAGTTCGTCGCCGTCACGTTCGACGATCTCAATCTCTCGAACGGCACGAATCAGGCGTTCAACTACGGCGCCGAGCCGTTCTCGACGCGCTACGGCAATGCGACGCCGGGTGCGTTCAATGCGAACGCCGTCGATCTCAGTTGCGCGCGTTCCGATCTCTTCACCGGCGGCGATCCGCAGACGCCGGTGTTCAGCGCGAACGCGGGACAGGAAGTGCGGTTCCGCTTCCTGCATCCGGGCGGCTCGGCCGACGGCCAGGTCATCACGATTCACGGACACTCATGGCAGGAAGAGCCGTACACGAAAGGCTCGCTCGCGATCGGCGACAATCCGAAGTCGCAGTGGACCGGCAGCCAGATGGGACACGGCGCGACGAACCATCTCGCGGTCGTGATTCCGAGCGCGGGCGGACCGAACGCGATTCCGGGCGATTACATGTACCGCTCGTTCCTCGCGGATCAGTTCCAGCTCGGACTGTGGGGCATCTTCCGCGTCTTCACGCCGGGCAGCGACGCGCTCGTCGTGACGTCGAACAATCTCAATCCGCAGGGCGGCTCGGTCAGCGGCATGGTCGTGGCGAATCCCGACCAGCCCGCGAACTACAAACCGCCGACGTCGCTCACGGTCACCGCATACAGCGGCGCGAATTGCAGCGGAACCGCGATCGGAACCGCGAGCGTCAGCAACGGCACGTTCAGTCTGTCGAATCTCAAAGCAGCAGATGTTTGTCTGAAGCTCAGCTCGGGTGCGACGCAGATTGCGTCTGCGAATCTGTGCGGCGGCGCGAATGCAGCGCCGAAGGCACTGTCAGCAGGAGAAGCGGCGGAGCAGGTGCCGCAGGGCTCCGTGTCGCAGAGCAT
>DATKFO010000612.1:0-6127 GCA_035544355.1 Thermoanaerobaculia bacterium | reverse complement strand
CGTCCGCACTCGCCAAGGCGCCCCTCGTTGCCTGGACGTACATTTCGAACGAGCGCGGTGTGTTCTCCGTGCCCGGCACGTTCCGCCTTCCGGTGGAGCGCGACGGAATCGACCTCGCCATCCTTGCACGCGCCCCGCAAGCGCCGGCGTTCGTGCCGGTCTCCGCCGCTGAGCCGGCGCCGTTGACGAGCCGGAGGGAAGCCGAAGGCATGCTGATGAACATCGGATTGAGCCGCGCGGCGGATGGGCGGATCCTCGAAGGGACGTACATCGTCGCGTTGCTCGAGCCAGGAACGAGTCAGCCGAACTGGGGCTTGATGGAGCTCGATCATTCCGTCAAGGGATTCGACGCGAGGAGCGCCGGGCCTCTCCGAGCCAGTGTCCTTTCCGGCTCGACGCGCGTGCCGTTCGACTACATGGTGTTCTCGATCCAGCGGACGCTCTGAATCGGTTTCGCGCTCCGCGCAGGCCTTCGCAGCCGGCATGGAATTCCGTGCCGGCTGTCTGATTTTAGGGACTCCGATTGAATCCGACCCTGCGCCTTCGCCTCCTGCCGCTCCTTCTTCTCGTTCCTGTCCTCGCCGGCGCTCAGCCGGCAGCACGACGCGTCTTTTACGTCGACAACTCCCGTCAAACCGGCGATGGCACCGCTGCGGCGCCGTTCGCAACGCTGCGCCAGGCCGAATCGGCGAGTGCGGCCAATGACGTCATCGTTGTTCGCGGCGGCGCTTCGCCATATCGCGAATCGATCGCGCTCAAGGACGGACAACTGCTCGCGGGTGCAACGGCGAAAGCAAGCGAGGAGCTGATTTCCCGCGGTATCGCGATCACGAAGGAAGCGTCGCCGGCCACGCCGCCCGTGATCGCTCCGGAATCGCAGGATGCGATCTCGTTCGCCTCGAACAACTCGGTCATCGACATCGTTGTGCGGGTATCGAGCGGCGCGGCGATTGCCGCGCGCGCGAACGCCGGCGAAACGACGCTCGATCACGTGCGCATCGAGCTGGCCGGCAATGCCCGCGGACTCGCGATGACCGCGACGAATGGCAGCATCTTCGTCCGCGACGGCGCGTTTGCCGGCGGCGGAGCAGCGGCGATTTCGATCGATGGCGGTGGTTCGACGGTGCAGCTCGAACGGACGCCGATCCACGCGACCGGTGGAAGCGCGCTGTCGATCCGCGATCGAACCGGCGGTACGGTGTCGCTCGATTCCGGTTCCGCGATCGAGCTCGTATCGAGTGGCAGCGAAGGCATCAGCATCGTCGACAGCGCGGGGATCTACACGTTCGCCGGCGCGCTGAAGATCGAGACGAAAGGCGCTCCGGCGTTACGCGTGCGTTCCTGCGGCTCGGTCGCCATCTCCGACGCGTCGTCGACGTTTGCGACGGAGGATGCGGCCGCGGTCGACATTCGCCGCGCTGCCATCGATATCGTGCTTCGCGGCGTCGACGTGCGCCGCGTGCGCGGCTCGATCGACGACGGCATCGTCCTCGAACGGACGACCGGACGTTTCTCCGTCGCGGGCGGGACGATTTCCGATGTGCGGGCCCACGCGATCGCCGCGACGCATGCGGAAACCCTCACGTTCGCCAACATGCGCTTCTTGAATGCGCCGCTGGCGAATGGAATCGATCCTCTAACCTGCTTCCGCAGCGTCATCGACGGCGAGAACATCGCATGTCATGCCGCGGTCATGCTCGATGACGTGAAGAACGCGGTGTTCGACCACGTCGTCTTCGACGGCGGCGTGCAGAACGCGATCAATGGGCGAAACGTGGACGGGCTCACGCTGAACGCCTGCGAGATCCGCAGAGCCGGCGACGAAGCCGGCGAAACCGCGATGCAATTCAGCAATCTCACCGGCGACGTGCGCATTGCCGGCAGCCACATTCACGACAACGCCGCGCGCCATCTCTACATCCACAACCGCCGCGGCGTGCTTCGCCTGGCGATCGAAGACTCGACGTTTGCCGGCGTCGCGAAGTCGCCGGTCGGCGAGCAGGGAGCTCTCGTCACCGCCGCGGACGACGCGCGTATCGATCTGACGGTCAGCGGCAGCAAGTTCGAGCGCCATGTCACGAATGCGATTCAGGCGGTCGCGCAGGATCGCGCGTCGATGCACGCCGCGATCTCCGGCAGCACCTTCTCCGGGCACGGTGGCAGCGCGCTGACTCTGAATGCCCTCGGCGCCGCGCGGCTGACGTTCGACGTCGAGAAAAACAATCTGACCGACAACGGCGGGGCGGCAATCGTCGTCTACCAGGGCGTGCCGTCCAGCGGCAGCGTCGCCGGCACGATCGCCGGGAACACGATCGGCCGCGCCGGTGCTCCCGCGTCGGGCGCGAGCTGCGGCTCGTGCAGCGGGATCATGCTGACCGCCTCCGGCAACGGACGATTTTCCGCGCGTGTGAGCGGCAACACGATTCAACAGTTCGATGGATCGGGGATCCGCGTGACGGCCGGAACGGGCGCTGCGTCGGCAAACGTCATCATCTCCGGCAATACGATCCGCCAGCCGGTGGGCGCGAGCGCCACCGCCATTCGCGTGCAATCCGGAACGAGCGGATCGGACAAGGCCGCGGTCTGCGCCGATGTGCGATCGAATTCGATCGCCGCCGGCGGCTGGGATCCGAATGGCGCGATCCAGCTCGTGAACCGCTTTCCCACGACCACACTTCGGTTGCCCGGCTTCACCGGCGACGGCAAATCGATCGCCGCGGTCGCGGCATTCGTGGCCCGCAACAACGGCGCCAGCGGAGTACGCGCGGCGCTGACGAGCAAGCCCGAAGGAAATACATTCTCGGGCGGACCGCCGTGCGCGGTTCAGGAAGGATCTCGATGAGAGAGCTGATTCGCTATCGTCCCGCGACGGAAGACGACGTCCCGTTCTTTCTGCGCCTCTATGCCACCACACGCGAGGATGAGCTGCGCCAGGTGCCGTGGACGGACGAGCAGAAGCGCTTCTTCGTCGAGATGCAGTTCAGCGCGCAGAAAGCTCACTACGAGCAGCACTACTGCGACGCCGAATTTCTCGTTATCGAGAAAGAGGGCTCGGCGATCGGCCGTCTCTACATCGACCGGGCGCCGGAAGACATCTGTATCGTCGACATCGCGCTGATGCCCGAGCATCGCGGCAGCGGCATCGGCTCGATTCTGCTCAAGGAGATTCTCGACGAGGCGGCGGCGTCATCGCGCGCGGTGAAGATTTACGTCGAGCACTTCAATCCCGCCATGCGCCTCTACGAGCGCCTCGGCTTCCGGCACATCGACACGAACGGCGTCTACCATCTGATGGAGTGGCGCGCGTCTTAGGTAAACACCGCCTCGTACTGGAACGTCTCCTCGTCTCTGCCGACCGGTACGAGAAAGATCGATAGCTCACCGTCGAGCGCCGGGTGGCTGAACGTGAACATGTGCTGCTGGAGCATGAATGTGCTGGCTCCTTCGAAGTAGAGCGAGAATGCCTGTCGCTTCAGTTTCTTCGACCGGACGCGCTCCATGATCTTCGCCACGCGCGTGAGCTTCAGCTCGAACGCCTGCCCGTCCGGGGTCGTGACCGTGAATGCGGAGCCGGCCAGCGGTTCGAACGTTTCGATCGTCACTTGATCGAGAGTAATCGGCATGTTGCGGGAACCTCCGGGAGTCTTTTTGGACGAAGCGCGTTTTATCACACGATCACGAAAAAGGGCGCTCTCGCGAGCGCCCTTTTGCTACTGCGATGATTGATCGAGGTTCACGGTGTCGGGCATGCGGCGCCGCCGATGAACGGGTTCGTGCTCACCGTCGCGGTCGTGACCGCACCCGCATTCTGTGCCGAGATGAAGGCCGCAACCGTCGTGGCATCGCCCGGTCCGACGTATCCCGGCACGCGGAAGTTCGTGCCGGCGAAGCGATTGCGTACGCGGATCGCGCCCGCCGCGTAAACGCCGCCGAGCGTGTTCGAAGCGATGTCGGCGCAGACGAACGTCGTATCGGTGCTCGATGTCCCCGACTGCACGAAGATCGCGTTCTGCGCTCCCGCATCCGGATTTGTGATGGTGTTGTTTTTGATGTTCAGGTTCGTCGTTGACGTGCCGACGGTTCCCTGTGCAGCGATGCCGCGGTTGCCGAACTGGCGAATGATGTTGTTCGTGATCGTCGCCGCAGCCGATCCGCCGCTGGTCGAGTTCAGGAAGACTGCGTCGCAACCGGCGCAGCCCGATCCCAGCACTCCCACGGTCCCGATCGTGTTGCCGGTGAGCGTTCCGTTGAGGGTGCCGGTCGACGGGACGGCCTTGAAGAGATTGACCGCGACCACGCTCGTCACGTTCATCGTGTTGTTCGAGACCGTGTACGTCACGTTCGCGGCATTCTGCTGCTGGAGGCTGACCTGACCGCCGTTGTTCTGGAACGTGCTGTTATTCACCGTGACGGCGAGGCTCGAGCTGCCGATGGCGTCGGTGCGGAAGCCGGACGTGAAGTTGTTCTGGAAGGTCGAGCTCTGCACGTTCAGCGTCGCGCCCGCGGAGCCTTCGAAGGTGCCGAGGAAGCCCTGCGCGCCGGTTCCGGCGGCGGTGCTGGCGAATGTCGAGCCAGTGACGTTCATCGTCAAAGATCCGGTGTTGTTCCGCACATCGAACTGCCGGAAGAAGTTGTTGTGAATGTTCGCGTTCGTGAACGCGACCGTGCCGGTGAGATTCATGAACTGGACGCCGCTCTCGAGGAGCTCGTTGCCGGCATTCTGGACCTCGACATTGTTCAGCGTCAGGCCGTTGACATTGTTGCCGTTGATGCCGACCTGGTTGCTGCCGTTGATCGACACGTTGTCGAGCGTCGTTCCGCCCGTCACGTTCACGAGATGCACGGCCGCGTTGCAGCCGGTATTTCCGCCGCCGATGAGATCCGCGCAAACCGCCGCGGTTGCTCCGTTCGTCGTCGCGTTGTTGAGGAAGATCATGTTCTTCAGCGAAATCGATCCGGCGCCGGTGGCCGAGACGCCGCGTGCGGACATTCCGCTGATCGTTCCGCCCGTCCCTGCGACAGCGCCGGTGCCGGTGACGGAGAAGGATCCGCTGGTGTTGTTGAACGCGATGCCGTTTGCTGCATTGGAGGCGTTGGCGCTCAGCAGCGTGACGTTGAGCGGCACATTCGTCGCGCTGAACGCGGACGCGTTCGTCGACGCGATCGTGCTGCCGTTGCTGCCGGCGGTGATCGTCAGCGATCCTCCGGTCGTCTGCACTCCGACGAATCCGGTGGTCGTCACGTCGAGATTCGCCGCCGTCACTGCGGGTGTACCGCCGTTGACGATCAGTCCCGCGCCGCCCGTCGCTGCGATGGTGACATCGGTGAGCGCGAACGGACCGGAGGCTGCAGACAAGCTGATGCCATCGCTGCCTGATGTCACACCGACCGAAGCGATCGTGCCTGAGGCGACGCCGGAGCCGGCGATGCCGAAGCCTCCCGCGTTCACGTTCAGGCCGGTGACGAGGTTGTTCGACCCGAGCGTAATCGTTCCGCCGATCGTCGGACGCACCGTCGCCCCATCGAGCGTGAAGGAGCCGACGATGAGCGGAGCGCCGGACCCGATCAGGCGTTGCCCGAACTGCAGCGCGATGCCCGTGCCGTAGCTCCCCGCATGGACGCGGATGTAGTCGCCGCTGACCGAAGCGGACTGCGCCGCTGTGAGCGTCGTGAACGGCTCGCTCGAGCGGCCCGTGGACGCGCCGGCGTACGCCTGATTCACGTACCAGACACGCTCGGTGAAGTTGATGTGCACTGTGCCTGTGTCGGTGTTCAAACCGTCGCTGACGATGTAGTTGAACGAGTCGGGGCCGTTGTTGCCGGCCGGCGGGAGATAGCTGAAGCGACCCTGCGCGTCCATTGAGACCGTGCCGCCGTTCGCGGACGTCGTGTCGAATGCCGTCACGGTGAGCGATGCGTTCGGTGTGTCGGGATCGGTGTCGTTATCGAGGACGTCGCCCGTTGCGAGGACGCGCGGCGTGAGCCCTGGCGCGAGGCCGACGCGCAACTCGGTGTTGCCGACGGTCGTGTAGGTGTCGTCAATCGCGACCGGCGGCTGCGCGGTGATGGTGATCGTCACCGTGGCGATGTTCGAGTTGGCGGCGCCGTCGTTCGCGCGATAGGTGAA
>DATKFO010000611.1:0-4934 GCA_035544355.1 Thermoanaerobaculia bacterium | reverse complement strand
CTTCGAGCGCGACTTGATCCGCGACGAGTCCGTGATTTTCGAGCAACTCCGGGATCAAGTGATTCTTCGCGATGTGCAGCTTCTCGTTTTCCGTGTAACCGGACAAACGAATCACTTCCATGCGATCGCGCAGCGGGCTCGGAATCGTGTCGAGCATGTTCGCCGTGCAGATGAACAGCGTGTGCGAGAGGTCGTACGGAATCTCGAGGTAGCGATCGACGAACGCGTTGTTCTGTTTCGGATCGAGCACTTCGAGCAGCGCCGACGCCGGATCGCCGCGGAAGTCTTTTCCGATCTTGTCGATCTCGTCGATCATGATCAGCGGGTTGTTCACGCCGACCTGGATGTAGCTGTTGATCAATTTCCCCGGCATCGCGCCGATGTACGTCTTGCGATGTCCGCGAATCTCCGATTCATCCGTCACGCCGCCGACGGCCATGCGCACGAATTTGCGTCCGAGTGCGTCGGCGATCGCGGCGCCGAGGGATGTTTTGCCGACGCCGGGCGGTCCGACGAAGCAGAGGATCGGACCTTTCAGATCCCCTTTCAGCTTGAGCACGGCGAGGAACTCGAGCACACGCTCTTTCACTTTCTCGAGTCCGTAATGCCGGTCGTCGAGCACCTTCTCCGCTTTGTCGAGATCGAGCTGATCCTCGGTGTGCTCGCTCCACGGCATCTGCAAAATCACATCGAGATGTCCCTTGAGCACGGAGTAATCGGATGACGATGGCGAAAGCTGCGAGAGGCGATTCACTTCGCGCCGCAGCTGTTGTTTGTGATCTTCGACGAGCGGCAAGGCTTCGATGCGATCGCGATAGGTGTCCGCTTCACGCTCCGCAGGATTCGTATCGCCGAGCTCGTCCTGGATGATGCGCATCTGCTCGCGCAGGTAGCTCTCGCGCTCGCGGCGATCGATCGACGACTGGATCTGCCGCTGCAGTTCGCGATCGACGGTCGCGCGGCCGAGGTCGCGCTGGATCCATTCGACGAGCAGCTCGATGCGCTCGATCGGATTGACCGTCTCGAGCAGCAGTTGTTTTTCTTCGAGCGGAAAATTCACGAACGACGAGAGGAGATCCGCGAACGTATCCGGCCCCTCGGTCATGTTCATCTTCAGAATATTCAGCAGCTCATTCGAATACTTCGCATCGCTCTCGACGAGTTTCTCGAATAGCGACATCGCGCGCGTCATCAGCGCTTCGGTCTTGACGCTCTTCGGAATCGGACGCGGCGCGACTTCGCGCAGCTTCGCTTCGAAGTACGGCTCGCTCTGCAGCATCTGCACGAGCTCCACGCGCTGCCGCCCCTGCAGGAAAAGTTGATAGCGATCGGAAGACAACGGGAGCCGCTGCACGATCGCCGCGAGCACGCCGATCTGCGAGAGATCCTCGGCACGAGGATTTTCCTTATCGCCTGTTTTCTGACAGAACGCAGCGATGAGATTCTGATCGTCGGGGAGGCTCTTGAGCAGCCGCACGTTGCGATCGATGCCGACCTGCAGCGAGAGCACGCCGCCTGGAAACAGCACCGAAGAGACGAGAGGGATGATCGGCAACCGGCTCGGGACGTCGATGTCGACGAAGTCGGAGGCGTTTACGTTCGGTTTACCACGCGCTTGTTGAGCCATTTGGTTTGATCGATTGAGCTACACTGACGCTCAACCGTCACGGGCACGCGAATTGTAGCCTTTCGAGTCGCGTGCAAACTCAATGAACGATTCAACATCTTCCGAGATCGTTGCAGATTCCTCGCTGAAGCGAGCGGATCTGCACTGTCACTCACGATTTTCCGTCTTCAAATATTTTCGCCGCGCGAATACACGAGACTGCTACAACGCGCCCGAAGACGTGTATCGCATCGCGAAAGAACGCGGCATGTCGTACGTGACGCTCACCGATCACGATTCGATCGACGGCGCGCTGTACCTGCTCAATAAGCATCCCGACCTCGACGACTTCTTCATCGGCGAAGAAGTCGAATCGTACTTTCCGGAAACGGGGCAGCGCATTCACATCGGCGTCTGGGGACTCGACGAGGCGCAGCATCGCGAGGTGCAGAGATTGCGCCCGAACATCCGCGAGCTCGTCCCCTGGATGAAAGAGCAGAAGATGCTCTTCGGCGTGAATCATCTGTTTCAGAGCTATCGGATGAAGAACGTCGCCGCGCGCTACATCGCGGAAATGATCGAGATGTTCGACATCTTCGAAGTGCTGAACGGAGCGATGGCATCGTTCCACAACAAGATGGTCCAGCAGCTCGTGAACACGGTGAAGCACGAGCACGGACGCCAGGTCTCGATGGTCGGCGGCTCCGACGCGCACACGCTGAAGCACGTGGCGAAAGTGCACACGGTGTCGAAGGGCGAGACCGTGCAGGAGTTCCTCGACAACGTGCGCGCCGGCCAATGTTTCGCATGGGGCGCCGAGATGCGCTTCCGCGAGCTCGTCGCAGACATCTACCTGCTCACGCTTTCGTACCAAAGCGAAATGCGCGCGGATTTGTTATCGACGGAGTACACGGCGGTCGACAAGACGATCCAGTTGGCGGGACGCCTCGCGTCGATCCCGACCGCGATCTCGGGATTGCCCGCGGCGATCACGTCACTCAACTATCTCAAGCAGATCGTGGTGACGAAGGGGATCTCGATGCGATTCGCGAAGTTGGTGGAGGAGATTCGGCCTTTGATTTAGAAATAGCCCCGCGGCGTGAGCCCGGGGCCACTCGGGACGCTGTAGCCAATGTTGAAAAGCCCGCCGGCTTTTTCGGCGGGCGACACCCGCAGAACCGCAAAGCGTGTCGCCCGCCGATGAACCCGGCGGGCTTTGTAATTTTGGCAGCGGCGGCGCGTCATTCCCCGGGCTGACGCAACGGGGCTATTCTTCAAATGACGTGCGGAAACGCGCCGCGGATCGAGCCCGCGTGGAAGCGGATTTCGTCACGTCCGAGTGCTTCCCGCAACGCGGCACGATCGCCGCGAAAGAGATCGTGGCCACGAAGCACACATTTCCCGACATGTTCGTACGGCAACATCGCGACGATCTCTTCGGCGTCCTCGAGGACAGCGTGCCATCGCTGGGACAGGGCGGCAGCGTCGGGAGCCGGGCCATCGAACGCGAGCGCGGCGATCTCGACCGCCGAATAGCGCGCCGAGCGCCGTGCCTCGTGGAGAATCGCATCGGGAGCGAGTCCCGGATCTTTGCCCGTCGCTGCCCACGCCAGACATCCCAGCGGTTGGACCGACGCGTCGCATTGGAGAATGTCGATCCAATCACGCACCTCGACACGACCGACGAGCGCGAGCACTTTGTTCGTGGCGAGATCGAACGGGTGAAGCGCGAGACCGAGCTCAGGATGTTCGACGAGCGGAAAGAACCGGAACGCGCTGTCGTGCGTCCACTGCAGGATCACCGACTCGGCAGCGCGTCGCACGATGGCTTCGACGAAGGTCGGTCGCTCGCGAACGATCTCGATCGCATAACCGGCCTCCAGCAGCGTCACGCGATCCGCATTCCACGTCGCTGCTAGCGCGGCGGCGGTATCGTGAAAGAGATCGAGATCCTGCGAGATTCGCGGTGCTCCGAGAAACGTGTTGAGCGCGGCACCGCCGGCGACATAGCTCTCGCCCGATGAGATCCGTTGCCTCGCTAAGAGACGGCAGACCTCTCGCTGGATATTCGTGAGAGCCATTGCTCAATTTTTCCCGCGCGCAAAAACGCTTCCCGGTCGCCCCGATCGCGAATCCATTGCAGGACACGCCGGATCTCGTCGGGAGAGGATGGATAGTAATCCGAGCGGACGAACCAAAGGCATCGTTCCCGATAATCATCGATCAAGGAACGGACTTCGTTGTCGAGCGCTGGATCGAGTGCCATCGCGGGAGAGTGTAGCCCCGTGGCGTGAGCCCGGGGAAGATCACGCGTCCGTAGCCAATGTTGAAAAGCCCGCTGGCTTTTTCGGCGGGCGACACACGCAGAACCGCAAGCGTGTCGCCCGCCGATGAACCCGGCGGGCTTTGTAATTTTGGCAACTACCGCGTGACGTTCCCCGGGCTTACGCCACGGGGCTACACTTGCGCACATCCAAAACGTTCTCATCACCGGAACCTCCGGCTTCGTCGGCGGCCATCTCTTCGAACGCTTTCGCAAGATGGGCTGGAATGTCACGGGCCTCGGGCGCCGCGCCACGGCGCAACCGTCGTACGTCCAACACGACCTCGCCGAGCCGTTGACCCTCGCGAAAACATTCGATGTCGTCATTCACGCCGCCGCGCGCGCGTCCCCTTGGGGACGGAGAAGCGATTTCGAGCGACAGAATGTGCTGGCGACGCAAAACGTGATCGAGCACTGCGTGAACCACGGCATCCCGAAGCTCGTGTTCATCTCGTCGTCGAGCGTGTTCTATGGCCCCGGCCATCAGTACAAGATCACCGAAGAAACGCCGATGCCGGAGCCTGCGGTCAATGACTACGCCGCGACGAAGCGCGAAGCGGAGGAGTTGGTGAAACGCTATCCGGGCGCGTGGGCGATTCTTCGGCCGCGCGCGGTGTTCGGGCCGGGCGACACGGTGCTCCTGCCGCGCATTCTGCAAGCCGCGCGCGCAGGACGATTGCCGCTGCTCACGTCGAGCGACGGACCCGCGATCGGCGATCTGATCTACATCGACAACCTCGTCGACTGCATCGTGAGCGCCGCAACGAATCCCGAGATCCGCGGCTGCTACAACCTCACGAACAATGAGCCGGTGCCGCTGCAGGAGTTTCTCTTCGATCTCTTCACGCGTCTCGACATCCCACTTCCGCAGCGGCACGTTTCGGTGCGGACCGCGATGTTCGCCGCCGGTTTCCTCGAGCTCGTGCATCGCGTCTTTCTTCCAACGAAAGAGCCGCCGATCACGCGATTCGGAATTCACGTGATGGCGTACTCGAAGACGTTCGA
>DATKFO010000610.1:0-3566 GCA_035544355.1 Thermoanaerobaculia bacterium | reverse complement strand
GCAGGATCGAGTTCGAAGTGTTCGAAGCGACGTTGTCGTCGCGCGCGACCGCGGAGTACAAGTGGATCGATCCGCGCGAGCTCGCGAACGTGCCGCATCCGTCATACGTGCGGAAGGCGCTGTCGCTGGTTACAATCATCCCGTGATGCGTGCGCGTGCGTTCCTCCTGCTCCTGCTCTTCTCCTCCGTTCCCGCCTTTCCGCAGTGCTCCCTGACTCCGATCTTCAGCGGCCAGTTTCGCGCGTCGTACCTCGACGTCTCCGTCGACGGCAACGATCTCTGGGCCGCGACCGGCTATGGTCTGCAGCTCTTCGATCGCACCGTCGATCCGCCCGCGCTCATCGCGACGCTCGCGATTCCGGGAACGACACGCGTCGTCCGCGCAAAGAACGGCATCGCGTACACCGGCAGCGGCTCGTCGATCTACGTCGTGCGCCGCGCGGGGAAAACTCTAGAGATCGTTCGCTCCACCGACGCCGGCGCAACCGTCAACGACCTGCTGACCGCGACGTATCTCTTCGCCGCGACGGCGAACGGCATCGCGCAATTCGACATCGTCGACGTCACGAATCCGATCCGCACGAGCGCCACATTGCCGACGAGCAGCGCGAACGTCGCGTCGCTCTCCGTCGCGTCGTCGACGCTGTACGCCGCCGACGGCGACAGCACGCTCGAGCTGTTCTCGATCGCATCGCCTGCAGCGCCGACAAAGATCGGCACTCTGCCGTCACGCCCGAGCACCGTAGCGGTCCACGCGACGACGTCGCGCGTCTACGCGTCCGATGCGTTCAACAACACCGACGTCTTCATCGGCGGCACGAAGGCTTCGACGCTTTCCATCGGCTCGACGTCGCTCGCGCAGATCAGCGGCGATGAGCTGTTCGTCGCGACCGACCGCAAACTGCGCGCGGTCGATTTCACGCTCGCCAGTCAGCCCGTCGAGCTGTTCCTCACCGAGATCGCGCCAACCAGCGGAACGATCAATCGCATTTCCGCGATGCAACTCGCCGGCTCGCGGCTCTACGTCGCCGCGGGCGACATGGGCCTGCTCACGTACGACGTCTCGCAATTCACGAAGCCGCACGCGGTGCACGGCTACGCGATCGGCGCGTTCGCAACGCCTGTGATCTCCGGCGACCGCGGCTACATCGCCGACGGCCTCGGCGCAATCCGCGAACAATCGATCTCCGCAAACGGCGATCTGTTCACCACGCGCACCTGGAACGGCGGAACGCGCGTGCACGACGCCGCGAACAATTTCATTCTGACGTCGACGTCGGCGGTGCTCACGTACTCGACGCTCATCTCGACGACGCCGACGCAGCTGTGGACCGCAACTCTGCGCGCGCCGATCCGTTCCGCGGTGCTCTCCGGCAGCAAAGCGATCGCTCTCCTAACCGACGACTCGGTCTGGTCGCTGAACGCTGCCGACGCCGCGCCGGTCGCGCAACAAGTCGACCTCGGCGGCGCGAAGATCATCGCGCTCGCTCGTTCCGATGCGACGCTCGCACTCGTCGAGTCGCGCGACTCCGGCGCGACTTCGGTCGTGCGCTACTACGCGGACGGCAATCTCTCCGGCACACCGCAAACCGCCAACGTCTCCGGCATCACAACTGCGCTCGCAGTCGGCAGCGGCAAGGTCGCCGTCTTCGCGTTTCAAGGCATCAGCGTGATCTCGTTTCCTTTGGGAAGCACCACGCTTCTGAAAGTGACGAACGGCCTCACGCCGATCGCACTCGCATTCGACGGCACGAAGCTCCTCGAGCTCGACAATTCCGGATTCAACGTGTGGTCGCTGACGTCGAATCAAAAGATCCGCGACTACCGCTTCGCGAGTTTCACGTTCGGCATGGCCATCGGCTCGCAACAGCCAATCGCAATCGTCACGACGAGCGACGGCGCGATGTCGATCGCGTACAACTCCGCGAGCGAGCAACCGCAGCTCGAGCCGCGCGCGAACGGCAATCTCTACTATCGCAAGGCAGCCGCCAGCGACGGGCGTCTCTATCTCCAGCAACCCGGCGGCGCCATCGACATCTACTCGACGGCGCTCGGCAGCGCGCCGCACTGGATCAACACGATCACGAGCTCCGCGCTCGACTTCGCGGTATCCGCGGACGGCGTGTTCACAATGTTCGGCTCCGGCCTCATTCGCGCGTATTCGCGCGACGGTTACCAAATCGCGGAAACGCTGATCAGCGAAGGGATCGACTCGCAACCGCTCGCGATTCACACCGCGGGACGCGCCCCGTGGGTCTCGCTCTCGACGGGCTGCCAGACCGCCGGCTGCGAGAAAAAAACGTTCATCCTCGATCCGGCCACGCTCGCGACCACGATGACGCTCAACGGCGGCATCGTCGATCTCGCCGCGCCCGCGAATCGCGTCTACGCGATCTTCGATCTCCCCGCCGAAGTGCGCATCTACGATCTCGGCAACAACCCGCAGCATCCCGTGATCGCCGCAACGCGCGCCGCAGAAGGAGCACCGAAATCCATCGCCGCCGCCAACGGCACGGTCTACGTCCTCGGCGACGTCCTGCGCCCGTACAACGAAAGCCTCACCCCGCTCACGACCATCGAGCCCGGCGGCACCGTCGACACGTCGGAACGAATCCGCATCAACGGCACATGCAGCGTCGTCACCGGACGCACCTTCGATCCGATCATCACCGGCGTTCCGGGTTGGACCGCAGGTCCAGTCTTTCGCATTCCGTCCGCGACGAAGTCGCTCGCAGCGGCAGCCGGCCGTTTCGTGGTTCTCACCGACACCTCGATCGAGATCTGGTCCTCGACGCCGGTGACGCCGCCGAAGAAACGCCACGCGACGCGATGAAGATCCAATTCGCCGCGGACGCGAACGCGTACCGAATCACCCTCAACGCGCTGCCGCTGCACATCCTCGACATCGCGATGCTCGAGGAGCTGCGCGACGCAATCGCACGCGTCGCGAATGATCGCCACGCGCTGATCATTGACGCAACCGGCGACAATACGTTTTCCGCCGGTGCGAACGTGCACGATCACATCGCCGACCGCGTCGCAACGATGCTGCACGTGTTCCACGATTGCTTCCGCGCACTCGCGCGCCTCGAGCTCGTGACGATCGCGCTCGTTCGCGGCACAGCCCTCGGCGGCGGATGCGAGCTCGCACTCGCATGCGACTTCGCCCTCGCATCCGATCGCGCGCGCTTCGGCCTTCCTGAAATTTCGCTCGGCGTGTTCCCGCCGGTTGCCGCCGGTCTGCTGCCGCGCGATCGACGGAGTCTCGAGCTGATGCTCACCGGCGATCCAATCGACGCCGCAGCCGCGCAACAACTCGGCATCGTGAACGCAGTCTTTCCGCACGATCAGTTCGAAACACGCGCAACCGAATGGCTGCAACGTCTCTATCGACAAAGCGCCTCATCGCTGCGTTTCGCAAAGAAGGCCTACGGCCTCGGCGACCTCGCTGCCGTCGAGCAGCTCTATCTCGATGAGCTGATGAAAACGAACGACGCAAACGAAGGCATCGCCGCGTTCATCGAGAAGCGGAAGCCGAGGTGGTGAAAGCGATCCTGTAGGGGCGG
>DATKFO010000609.1:0-14570 GCA_035544355.1 Thermoanaerobaculia bacterium | reverse complement strand
GATCGTCACCGCGTGCGACGGCAACTCGGTCTGCTCCGTAAACGCGAACGTTCCGCCGTACCAAACCATCGAGTCGTAGACGATCTCCGAGACTTGCACCTTCAGCGCGTCGTGCAGCTGCGCTTCGGTGAGCACGTGCTGTTGCAGCGCGATTTGTCCGAAGCGTCCGCCTTCGCTGCGCATCAGTTCATCGATGCGATCGACGTCTTTGCTGGTGATGTGTTTTCTGCGGACGAGGATTGTGCCGAGGCGGAACTGTTCCTGATTCGAGCCGGCGTAGACGAGCGCGCCGTCAGCGAAGAAGAGCGATGCCTCGCGCGAGTCCGTCGCGAGGGTGAGCGTCCCGCTCTTCCGCGTCGTGTTGAGAAATGTCAGGACCTCGGGGAGCTTGAACGACGCGAGGCTTCCCTGAAGCGACGGTGTCGTCATTTTTGTGCACTGCATTGTAATGTGGGACAGGCTGAAGCCTGTCCTACAGCTGTCGAACCGCGAGCAGCGAGACCGTCGAGATCGCGATCCAGAGCATCACGCCGAGAAGCAGTGGACGCACTCCCACTGCGGCGATGCTCTTGCGCGAGAGGCCGGCGCCGATGAGGAAGAGCGTGACCGTCAGTCCGATGCGCGCGATGTGCACGAGCGTGTCCCAGATCGAGACCGGCGCGCGAACGTACGTGCGCACGACGGACGCGAGGAGGAAGTAGAGGATGAACCACGGCATCGCGACCTTGGCCGATTTCTTCTTGAACGCGAAGGCGGTGCCGATCGTGAGCGGCACGATCCAGAGTGCGCGCGTGAGCTTCACGGTCGTCGCGATTTGCAGCGCTTCCGCTCCGTACTTCGACGCGGCGCCGACGACGGAGCTCGTGTCGTGAATCGCGATCGCGGACCAGACGCCAAACTGCGTTTGCGAGAGTCCGAAGTAATGCCCGATCACAGGGAAGATGAACAGCGCGATCGAGTTCAGGATGAAGACGGTGCCGAGCGAGACCGACATCTCTTCATCCTTCGCGCCGATCACCGGACCGACCGCAGCGATCGCGCTGCCGCCGCAAATCGCGGTGCCGGACGAGATGAGATGTGCGGTTGCGCGATCGATGTTCAGCGCGCGGCCGATGAGATAGCCGAGGATCAGCGTGCCTGCGATCGTGGCGATCGTGAAGACGACGCCGGTGCGGCCAGCTTCGACGACTTTCTGCAGGTTCATTCCGAATCCGAGGCCGACGACGGAGGTTTGCAGCAGGAGCTTCGTCGCCTTCGACGTTTTCTGCGGGAACGGATGCCCGATCGTGAATGCGAGCACGAGTCCGAGCGCGAGCGCGATCGGCGGCGAGCACCAGGGCGTCAGACAAAAAAGGATCGCCGCAAAAAAGAGCGCGGTGCGGATCACGCGAGGTGTCGCCGGAAGAACGTGAGCGTTTTGCTCCACGCATCTTTCGCCGCTTCCGCGTTGTACTGCGCGGGCCGCGCGTCGTTGAAGAATCCGTGGATCGCGTTCGGGTAGACCTCGATCTCGACGTCCTTGCCGAGGTCGCGAAGTTTCTGGGCGAGCTCGCGTCCGCTTTGCGCGGGGACGCCCTGATCGTTTTCGCCGTAGACCAGAAAGATCGGCGACGCGAGATCTTCGAATTTCGTCGGCACGCGTTTGAATCCGCCGTAGAAGCTCGCGGTCGCGCCGGCTTTCGGATTCATGGTCGCTTCGTACTGCGCGAGCGCTCCGCCCATGCAGAATCCGATGACACCGAATTTCTTCGACGAGCATTCGGGGCGTTGCAGCAGATAGTCGCCCGCGCCGGCGATCTCGCGCTCGGCGCGCTCGACGTCGAGTTCCATCAGCAGTTTTCCTGCGTCGTCGGGCGACGACGTCGTCTTGCCGTGATACAGATCCGGCGCGAGTGCCACGAAGCCTTCGCGTGCGAACCGCTCGACGACGTCTTCGATGTGCGGAACGAGTCCCCACCACTCCTGAATGACGACGACTGCCGGACCTTTGCCGCTCGCCGGCGCCGCGAAATATCCCTGACACGTGTGACCGTTCGACGGAAACTCGACGCGCTGTCCCATCGCTTCACCTCGCTCGTTTTTTCGGCGCGGATTCTATAGCGAGACGTTTCGCGAAGGTCGTTCGTATTATTTGTGCGAAAATCCTCTGCGGGGAGAAGCTGATGCATTTGACGAAGGACCAGCTCACCGGAATCGCGAAGCGGCGCAGTTGTCCGCGCTGTGATCTCGAGAAGACCGTCGGCAATGCACTCTGTCGTCGCTGCCGGGCAAAGCTGCCGCCGCACATGCGCCTCGGCGTGGAGAATGTCGATCGCAAAGACGAGTGGACGGTCGGAAGCGCGCTGCGCGCCGCTGCGAATTACTTCAACGTGCACTTCGCGTCGGTGCGGAAGTTTGGTGGGGGGAAGAAGCGTGACTAGTGACTAGGTGACTGAGGCGGTACACAGCTCATCAGTCACCAGCCACCCATCAACGTCCGCTTCCCGTCGGCGACGACGATCGCAATCGCGAAGCTGCCGTCGCCAGATTCGCGAGCTCTTTCGCGCGCGCATCCTTCGGCTCCTGCGTCGCAAGCTCTTCCGCCGCTTTCGCGACATCCGCTCCGGTTGCCATGCCCTTCAGCGTTTCGCCCCAGACTGCGCCGAGGGAGGCGAGGCGATGGCGTCGCGTTGCTTCGGCCCACGGCTTCGAGAAATCACTGCCGTAGAGCGTGCGCGTGAACTTCTCGTTGCGTCCGGTGGCGATCGAGCGATAGCTGAACGTCACGGTCGCGACCTGTTCGCGCGAGGTGAGTCCCGAGCGCAGTTTCACCTCGTACAAACCGGTCACCGAGACGTTCTTCTGCAGGATCGCTTCGGTGATGACGAAGTTCTGCTGCTCGCCGATCGCGCGGAAGCTCTCGACCGCGCGGTCGTCGAGCTTCACGGCGACGGATGCATCCGTTCCGACAGGCGGCACGGAACCGTTCGGCTGCACGTCGACGGTTGCGGTGTCGATCGTGAAGCGCACGATGCCGCGATGTCCTTCGACGCCGACCGGCGCGGGTGAGCCTTCGACTTCGAGCTGCACTTCGCGGCGTGAGCGTTTCGGCGAACCGGCGAAGTAGTTCACGAGCGCTTCGACGTCGACGCTGTCCGCCTTCGGACGATCGCCGTTTTCGATGAGCATCTTGAGCCGCTGGAACGCTTCGGGATCGATCGTGATGCCGAATGCGCTGCCGTGCGGGCCGAGGTCGAGATCGGCTGCGTGTGCGGCGACGACGAAGTCCAGCGATGTTGCGCGCCGCGCCGTATCTGCGGATACGGTCGCGGATGCCGGTGCACCCGCGGTCGAGAACCTGCCGTCATACCCGTATGCGGCAATTCCGGCTTCCGCGCGCAACGCGGGTTCCGCGGGTGGAGGCGGAGGAGGTACGGCTGCGACCGGCGGCGCCGAAGCGCTCACCGACACGGTTTCCTGCACCGCATCTTCGACGAAATTCTCGGTTGCGCGATCGCGCCGCGGTTCGCCTTCCGGCTCGGCGATGCGCACTTCGTCATCGTGCTCCGCGAGACGCACCGGCTGCGGTGCGGGGACGGTGCGTGCATCGCTCGCGCGCAACTGTGCGATCTGCACGTGCACTTCCTCCGTCGGCGGACGCGTCGGCATCGGAACGGTGGCGTCGGACTGCTTCGCCTCGTGCATCAGGAGCGCGCTCTCGTTCTTGCGCGTAACGAGATACAAACAAACGAACAGCGACGAGAAGAGCAGCAGGATCGACGCTGCGACGCGCAGGTTGAACGCCATCGAGCGCGTGAAGCGCTCGCGCTCGTCCTGCGTGACTTTCAGGTACTGCGGAATGTCGTTCTTGATCCGATCGGCCAGATCGGCCGGCGGACGCGGAACGGCGGCGAGCGTCAGCTTGCGCTGCAGCTCTGCATTACGGTTCGAGCTCATGGAACTTCCTCATCGAGTAACGACCCCAGAATCGAGAAGGCGCGATGCAGTCGTTTGCGAATCGCGACTGTCGTGACCTTCTCGATGCGTGCGATCTCCTTCACCGGCAATCCGCCCCAGAAGTGTGCGGTGACGGTGAAGCGCAGATCTTCATTCAATTGCATGACGGCGCTCCGAAGCCGGCCTGCTTCTTCCGCTTGCGACAGCATTTCGTCGATTGCCGGTCCTTCATCGCGCATCTCCGGAGCATCAGGCTCATCGAGCGATGTCATCCGCCGCGGACGGCGAATGTGATTCAGAAACGTCGTGTAGGCGATACGGTAAAGCCAGGTGAAGAGTTGCGACCTCCCATCGAAGCCACTCAGTGCTGCCCACGCTTTCTGATACGTCTCCTGCGTCAGATCGGCGGATAGATCGCTGTCGCCGCACAATCGATACAGCGAAGCGAACACCGCCGAATAGGTCCGTTCGACCAATTCCTCCGCGGCCTCGCGGTTTCCCGCCCGGATCGCGGAGAGAAGCCGCCTCTCGTCCATTCGCTCATCGGCGACCGGAACGCTGATGACGACCTCACGCTCCATTGCCTGAGCCTGCTGCGCCGGAAAAGGTGCGACTTCGGCCACACAACTTGGACACGGAACGTGTCGAAAACGAAACCTTCGGCGAAAGCCGAAACGAAACCATGCCCCGAAGTATCCTACGGACCATGAAACGCGCCCTGCTTCTGATGAGCCTCATCGCCCTCGTGACCTGCCATCCGAAAGAGGAGAAACCGAAAACGCCCGCAAATTACGAGAGCGAGGTTCTGAAGTGGCGTGCGAATCGGCTGACACGCCTCACCGCAGACGACAGCTGGCTCACGCTCGTCGGTTTGTTCTGGCTGCACGACGGAACGAATCACTTCGGATCGGATGCAACGAAGAATGATGTGGTGATGCCGGCGAAGGCACCCGCGGAGTGCGGAACCATCACGCTCGCGAACGGAAAAGTCACACTCGAGCCGGCGACGGCGATGACGATCGGCGGCAAACCAGTCAGCGGCGCGACGGAACTGCTTCCCGACTCCGATCCGAACGGCCCGACCGTCGTGCAGTTGGGCACGATGCGCTTCCACATCATCAAGCGCGGCGCGCGCTACGGCATCCGCGCGAAAGATCCGGAGAACGAAGCGCGCACGCACTTCAAGGGACTCGATTACTTTCCCGTCGATCCGAAGTGGCGCATCGAAGCGAAGTTCGAACCGTACAACCCACCGAAGAAGGTCGCGATCGTCGACGTCCTCGGGCAAACGAACGAAGAGACGTCACCCGGCGCGATCGTGTTCACGGTCGATGGCCAGACCGTGCGCATCGATCCGATTCTCGAACAGGGCGCGAAGGATTTCTTCATCATCATCAAAGATGCGACGTCGCGCGATGCGACGTATCCCGCGGGCCGCTATCTCTACGCGTCACCGCCGGGACCTGACGGAAAAGTGATCGTCGACTTCAACAAGGCGTACAACCCGCCGTGCGCGTTCACGCCGTTCGCGACGTGCCCGCTGCCGCCGCCGCAGAATCGCATGCCGTTCCGCATCGAAGCGGGGGAGAAGAAGTACGCCGGCGGGCACCATTGAGGTAATGTGGGACAGGTTGAAGCCTGTCCGGTTCGTGTTGAAGGGGACAGGCTGAAGCCTGTCCTACATTATGAATTGCGCTCGTCCGACAGCACGTGCGCGACGGCGGCCGTGAGGCGCTTCGCGTACGGAACGTGGAGGAACTCGTTCGGTCCGTGCGCGTTGCTGTGCGGGCCGAGGACTCCGGTGATCAGGAACTGCGCTTCGGGGTAGCGTGCGCCGAGCATTCCCATGAACGGGATCGAGCCGCCTTCGCCGAACGTCATCGGGTCCGCGCCGAAATACGTCTTCGATGCAGACTCGACCGACTGCTCGAGCCACGGCGCAACGCGCGGCGCAACCCAACCCGCGCCGCCTTTTTCCGGCTCGAACTCGATCTTCGCGCCGTAGGGCGGATCCGATTCGAGCAGCTCTTTCAATTTGCGATCGAGATCGCTCGCATCGAGCGACGGCGGAACGCGCAGCGAGAGTTTGATCGACGTGCGCGGACGGAGAACGTTGCCGCCCTGCACGAGATCGGGGAATCCCGCTTGTCCCGTATATGCGAGCGCCGGACGCCACGTGCGATTGAGCAGCAGTTGCAGCGGATCCTTCGTGACCGGCTGCGTGCCGTTCGCGAACGGGAACTTGTTCCAGATCTCGTCGCCGAGGACGCGCGCGGTTGCCTTCGCTTCTTCGAGGCGCTGATGCGGTACTTCGACGTGCAGCCACTCGGGGATGATCTCGCCGGTCTTCGCGTCCTCGAGACGATCGAGGAGAGTGCGGATGATGCGGAAGCTCGACGGCACGATGCCGCTCGCGTCGCCGGAGTGCACGCCTTCGCTCAGCACGTCGACGGTGAGGTTGCCGACGATCGAGCCGCGCAGTGACGTCGTCATCCAGAGCTGTTCATAGTTGCCGCAGCCGGAGTCGAGACAGATCACGAGGCGCGGCGTGCCGATGCGATCGGAGAGCAGATCGATGTAGGTCGGCAGATCGATCGAGCCGCTTTCTTCGCAGCACTCGATGATCACGACGATGCGCGAATGCGGGATGTTCTGTTCCTGCAGAGCACGGATCGAGGCGATCGTGGCGAAGATGGCGTAGCCGTCATCTGCGCCTCCGCGGCCATAAAGCCGCCCGTCTCTCATGACCGGGGTCCATGGTCCGAGCCCTTCTTCCCATCCAACCATCGCCGGCTGCTTGTCGAGATGTCCGTACATCAAGACCGTCGATGACGTATCGCCGTCGATCTCCATGAAGATCACGGGAGTGCGGCCTTCGAGCTCGTGCACTTCCATCTTCAGGCCGCGTACGCCCTGCGCCTCGACCCATCCGCTCGCCAGCGCAACTGCCTTGTTCATGAAGCCGTTGCGCTTCCAATCGGGATCGAAGAGGGGGGACTGATTCGGAATGCGGATGTACTGCTCGAGCGTCGGGACGATCGAGCTGCTCCAGCGTTCGTCGACGAGCTTCCGGTTCGTGTCGGCGTTCATGGCAGCGGCGGAGGATAGCATCGAACTGTAGGCGATTGCGAAGATCTCCATATATCCGGAAAATCTGTTGAAAAATGAGTTAATCTGTTCGCGGGTCGTTCGAGAGGTCCGGAAAAATTGACTTTGTTACGGAAGTTCGCCGCAAGGTCGAATTCGTGTTAACGTCGTCATGCGTCTAAGCAAACTCCATCTGCAATCGTCCGCTGAGGGGCTGAGCGAGGGAAAGAGCGCCGTGATCGAACAGACCACGATCGAAGCCGGGCCGACTCGTAAGAAGCAGCCACCCGCTGCCCAGCGGCAGAATCCGGAGCAGCCCATGATGCCGCCCGCGCCTGCATCGCCGTCGTCTCCGGCAGCGGATGAAGTCGAATCGCTCTACATCGAGCATCGCAAGCTCCTGCTGTTCGTCGCCTGCCGCAAGTTCCGCATTCCCGATTGCGATGCCGAGGCGCTGATCCAGGAAGTCTTCCTCTCGTATCTCCAGACCGGAACGAAGATCGACAACGTGCGCGGCTGGCTGGTCGCCGCGATCTGCAATGCGAGCCGTCACTACTGGCGTGCGAGCGGACGGACGGAGTCGCTTCCCGATAACTACAACGATCACTGCGATCCGAGCTCGCAGAGTCTCGCGGACAAGTTCGCGACGCAGATGACGATGCACAAGGTCCTGGGCTACATGCAGGAGCGCTGTCGCGAGACGCTGCGCCTGCACTACTTCGAAGGACGGTCGGCGGTGGACGTCGCGAAAGAGCTGGAGACGACGACGCGCTACGCGGAGAAGCTGATCCACAACTGCCTCCGCCGCGCGCGCGAGATCTTCAACAACATTTCGAGCATGGGGCCGCGATGATCATCGAACGGCATTACGACGATGAGTCGCTCATCGCGCTGCTCGACTCGCCCGACGGTTTTGCGCTCGCCCAACGCGACCCGCATCTGACGTCGTGCGCGAGCTGCGCCGAGCTCTTCGCCTCCTACCGGGCGATCGCCAACGTCCTCGGTGACGAAGCGATGTGGGATTTCCGCGACCTGCGCGAAGAGCCGGTCGAAGAGACGATCACCATGCTCCGCGCGTTCGCCGATTCGATGGCGCGCGAAGACGCCGCGGCTCTGGCCCATGTCGCCGAGCTGCTCGCCGGCTCGCGCGAAACCTGGATGGGCAAACTCCTCGCGCATCCGGAATACCGGACCGCGGGAACGGTGCGCAAACTGATCGCCGCAACGGATCGCGCGATCGACACCATGCCCCCCGACGCACTCGAGATCACGCGCCTCGCCGTCGAGATCGCGGAGCATCTCGAGGACTCGGAGCCGGCAGCGAAGCTGCGGGCGGCGGCCTGGCGGGAGCGCGCGTACGCGCTGTACTACGTGGGTAACGCTCGCGAAGCACTTCCAGCGATCCAGAAATGTATTTCGATCTACGACAACGTCACGGTTGACGAATACGATCGCGCGCGAGCAGATCTCGTCGAAGCCTTGCTGTTGCAGGAAGATGTTGACCTTACGGCATCACGCAAACTGGCCTCAGCCAGCGCAGCGGCATTTAGAGCTTTCGGTGATGAACGGCGCAATCGTTTCGCCCAGATGACGACCGCGATGGTTGCGTATCGGGCAAAAGATTTTCATACCGCTCTCGAGACTTGGAGCGAGATCGAGGCATCTGTTCCCGAAGATGATTACTCGACCAAGACAACGCTCATTCAGAACATCGGTGCTTGCTATCGCAACCTAGGCAACCGCGCGGCGGCTATCGAAACCTTCAAGAAGGCGATCGCTCTCTTCGACTTCTACGGTATCCGGCCCAATCGTGCGAAGGCCTGTTGGAACACAGCGCTCCTTCTGCTCGAACAAAACAGCTACGACGCGGCCCTCGCGCTGCTGGAGGACGCCCGTGGCGACTTCGAAGTTTTAGGCATGCACGGCGAAGTAACTTTTGTGTCTTTGGACATTGCCGAAACGCTCTTGCGCCTCGGACGCACGCCTGAAGTGGTTCACCTGTGTCGTTCAGTTCTCACTCTTCATTCGGAAGCTGGATTGGCGTCGTCGCAGCCGACGATGGCCGCGCTCTCGTACATCACCGAAGTTGCCTCGATGGGACAACTCACGCCAGCTGTTGTTCACACCGTGCGCGATCGGTTGAAGCAGGCCAGTAACGCGCCAACCTTGCTGTTCGCGTCCCCGCCGAACTAGAAGCTCGGCGAGGTCATTCGTTCACCTACCCGAAATTCGGGGTAGGGAAACTCCACTCAAAATCACTCCTACTGCAAGGGCGCCCTCCCGATCACGAGAGCCCGGCTTTGGATGCCGGCAGGAGGGTTCATGCGACGTTTGTCTACTACGGTTGTGCTCGCACTCGTACTGCTTGGTACGAGTGTTCCGTCATTTGCTGTCGAACGTGATGCGCCTCGTCGCCTGCAGCGCGAGCCGAGGATCATCAAGATGATTCGCGACATCACGAAGCTGTTCCAACCTCGGCCAACGGACAACGAGGTTGGTCCCCCGAAACCCTGACTCCGCCACGCTCGTACAATACCCGCCACTCCATCGGGGGGAGCGGGTATGTCCGACATTCTGGCGGTTCGTGATGTAGTCAAAACGTTCGATACGGTGCGGGCGGTGGATGGGGTTTCGTTCACGGTCGGCCGCGGCACGATCACGGGGCTTCTCGGCCGCAACGGCGCCGGCAAGACCACCACCATCCGCATGATCACCGGGATCTTCTATCCCGATTCCGGCGCGATCGATTGGCTCGGCGGCGACAACGGCGTCGCGTTTCGCGATCGCATCGGCTATCTGCCGGAAGAGCGCGGGCTCTACAAGCAGATGAAGGTGATGGATCAGCTGCTCTTCCTCGCGGAGATCAAAGGAAAGTCGCCGTCGAAGAAAGAGATCGACAAGTGGCTCGATCGCTTCGAGCTCGGCGAGAAGCGCAACGCGAAAGTCGAAGAGCTGTCGAAGGGCAATCAGCAGAAGATCCAGCTCATCGGCGCGCTGCTGCACGATCCCGATCTCATCATCCTCGACGAACCGCAGTCGGGACTCGATCCCGTGAACATGGTCCTCGTGCGCAATCTCCTCCGCGAGCTGCGCGACGAAGGAAAGACCATCCTCCTATCCACGCACATGATGGGCGAGGCGGAGAAGATGGCCGACGCGATCGTGCTCATTCATCAGGGCAAGGTTGTCGTCAAAGGGCGTTTGCATGACGTCCGCGCGTCGTACGGCCGCAACACGCTGCACATGGAGTTCGACGGCGACGGTGCATTTCTCCGCGACATCGCCGGCGTGCGCGCCGCCGAGATCGATGCGGGCTCCGCACAACTCACGCTCGCGGAGAACGCCGATCCGCAGAAGATCCTCGAATCCGCGATGGCGCGATTGAAGATTCAGCGCTTCGAGATCGGCTCGCCGTCGCTGGAAAAAATCTTCATCGACAAGGTCGGCACCGAGACGCTGCAGCACGAGGAGGCCGCGCGATGAGAAAGATGATCGCGGTGCTCAAGCGCGAGTACCTCCAGGCCACGCGCCGAAAGCTCTTCTGGATCATGACGCTCCTCTTTCCGGCGCTGATGACGGGAATGATGGTCGTGCCGGGCCTCATGGCCGCGCGCGGAATCTCCGACAAACGCGTCGCCGTGATCGACGGCACCGGCAAGCTGCAGAAGGTCTTCACGAAGGAAAACGTCAGCGAGTCGGAGCGCGAGACAAGAGAGAAAGCGGCGAAGGCCATGCGAGGTCGTGCCGAGGCCGACGCGCCGACGCGATTTCAATTCGAATATGTCGACGCATCGGGCAAAAACGTCGAGACCACAGCGAAGCAGGAGTTTCCGCGGCTGACGACGGACGACGCGACGAAGAAATTGGACTGCGTCTTCGTCATCCCGCACGATGCCGAGACGAGCGACAAAGCGGAGATGAAGCTCTACAGCGCGAGCTCGGCGGATGTGTTCACCGAGGAGCGGCTGGGGCGCGCGGCGAACCGCGCGATTCAACAGATGCGGCTCGCGGCGAAAGGAATCGATGCCGCCACGCTCGAACAGGTGATGCGCGAAATTCCGACCGACAACATCCAGCTCTCGCGCTCGGGCGAACAGAAAAAAGGCGGCGGCGCGACGCTCATCTTCGCCTTCGTGTTCGGCGCGCTACTGTTGCTGCCGTCGTTCATCTACGGCAACGACATCATGCGCGGCATCGTGCAGGAGAAGAGCGATCGCGTCGTCGAAGTGCTCGTGTCGTCGATGACGCCACTGAATCTACTGACGGGCAAGATCACCGGCGTTGCCGCGGTCGGTCTGACGCAGATCTCCGTCTGGCTCGTGATGATCACCGGCGCCGGAGCCTACTTCGGCTCGATGGCGATGATGCAGGGCTTCAACATCTCGCAGTTCCTGCGTCCGTCGATCTACATCTTCTTCGCGCTCTTCTTCGTGCTCGCGTATCTCACGTACGTCTGCATCTATGCGATCGCGGGCGCCGTCTCGAACTCCGAAAAAGAAGCGCAGCAGTTCATCGCGCCGATCACGATCGTGATGATGATGCCGTGGATCCTGATGTTCCCGATCGCGACGAATCCCGAGTCGCCGCTCGCCGTCGGCTTCTCGCTCGCGCCGGTGTTCGGTCCGTTCACGATGTTCATCCGCACGCTCGTCAGCGAGCCGCCGGTGACGCAGATTCTGATCTCGATCGGCGTCTCGATCGTCTCGATCGCCGCGTTTTTCTGGGTGACCGCGAAGATCTTCCGCGTCGGAATTCTCTCGTACGGAAAACGGCCGACGATTCCCGAGTTGTGGAGGTGGCTGAAGGTCGCCTAGTGGGTGTCAACCGATCTCCTGATGGCTCCGTTGACCCCTCGACTCCGCCCGGGGTTTTCGCACAGGCTACTGCTATGATCTCCGCTCCGGAGGGTCCGCATGGAGATCAAGACGCTAAACGACATCTACACAACGACTTCGTCGATCGAGCGTCCAGCGGTCATGAAGTACAAGAAGGGCGATCAGTGGATCGACATCACCCTTCCCGAATTCCGCGACACCGTGCGCTGGTTCTCGACCGGTTTGCGCGCGCTCGGCGTGAAGGCCGGCGATCGCGTCGCGATCCTTTCCGAGAATCGTCCCGAGTGGACGCTCTCGGATTTCGCGATCCTGGCCGCGCACTGCGTCAGTGTTCCCGTCTACCCGACGCTCCTCGGATGGCAGATCGAGTACATCCTCAACGACTCGAGCTCGGTCGGCGTCATCTGCTCGAATGAAGAGCAGCTCAACAAGATCCAGGAAATCCGCTCGCACATCCCGTCGCTGAACAACGTGATCGTCTGCGATCCGCCGGCGACGCTTCCTGAAGGCGTGCTGGCGTTTCAGAAGGTCGTCGATCTCGGACGCGAGGAAGAGCAGAAGAACGGCCGCGCGCGATTCGATGAGCTGCTGAATTCCGCAAAGCCCGACGATCTTGCGACGCTCGTCTACACATCCGGCACGACGGGCAATCCGAAGGGCGCGATGCTCACGCACGGCAACATCGCGAGCAACGTGCAGACGGTACGGAACGTCGTCGGCATCGGCTCGGAAGACATCGCGCTGTCCATCCTTCCGCTGTCGCACATCTTCGAGCGCATGATCGACTTCCTCTACCTCGCGAAGGGCGGTTGCATCGCCTACGCGGAAAACGTCAACAAAGTCGCGGACAACCTGCAGGAAATTCGTCCGCAGTACTTCGCCGCGGTGCCGCGCCTGTTCGAGAAGATGCGCGCGCGGATCATGGACAAAGTCGCGAACGATTCCGCGGCGAAACAGAAAATCTTCCATTGGGCGCTCGGGGTCGGCGCCGAGCGTCTTCCGTATCGCGTCGAAGGAAAGCCGATGCCGCTCGGTCTCGCGATCAAATCGAAGATCGCCGACAAGCTCGTGTTCAGCAAGATTCTCGCGCGCCTCGGCGGCCGCGTGAAGTACGTCGTCTCCGGCGGAGCGCCGCTCTCCGCGGAGCTCGCGTCATTTTTCGTCGGCGCCGGCGTCGACATTCTCGAGGGCTACGGCCTCACCGAGACGTCGCCTGTCATCACCGTCAATCGACCCGACAAGCGCCGCATCGGCTCGGTCGGTCCGCTGATTCCCGGCCTCGAAGTGAAGATTGCGGAAGACGGCGAGATCCTCTCGCGCGGCCCGCACATCATGCAGGGCTACTTCAACAATCCCGAAGCGACGGCGCAGGCGATCGACAAAGACGGGTGGTTCCACACCGGCGACATCGGCGAGATCGACAAAGACGGATTCCTGAAGATCACCGATCGCAAGAAGGACATCATCATCAACGCGTACGGCAAGAACATCGCGCCGCAGCCGCTCGAATCGCTGCTCAAGAGCTCGCCGAACATCGGCACGCCGGTGCTGATCGGCGATCAACGCAAGTTCCTCGTCGCGCTGCTCGTGCCGAACTTCGAGAAGCTCGAGCGCGACGCGGCGGCGCTCGGCGTGAAATTCTCCTCGCACGAAGAGCTCGTCGGCAACGATCAGGTGAAATCGATCATCCAGAATGAGATCGATCGTTTCAACGCGAACCTCGATCGTCAGGAGAAAATCCGCAGGTTCGCGCTGCTGTCGCGCGACTTCACGATCGATGAGGACGAGATCACGCCCTCGCTGAAAGTGAAACGGAAGAACATCGACAAGAAGTACAAGCACGTCATCGATCAGCTGTACTTCGACGAGAACATCGACGACGAACGGGAAGCGAAGCGCGCATGACCTCGACACTCGAAGCGCCGCAGCAATCGGCTGCGAGCGCGTTCTCCATCGATCGCGATGGAGACCTCGGCATCCTCTGGTTCGATTTGCCCGGCGAGAAGATCAACAAATTCTCGCAAGCGGTGATGCGCGAGTTCTCCGAAGTCATCGATCAGGTCGCGGCCTCGGATCTCAAGGCGATCATCATCGCGTCGCGCAAGCCGGGCATCTTCATCGCCGGCGCGGACGTGGGCGAATTTCTGAAAGTCAGCTCCGTCGAAGAGGGACGCGAGCTCGTTCGCTTCGGGCAACAGACGTTCGTGAAACTCTCGAAGATCCCGCAGGTCACCGTCGCGGCGATCGACGGCGCGTGCATGGGCGGCGGCTGCGAGCTCGCGATCAATTGCGATTGGCGTGTGATGAGCGATTCGCCGCGGGCGTCGATCGGATTGCCCGAGGTCAAGCTGGGGATTTATCCGGCTTGGACGGGGACTACGAAATTGCCGCGGCTCATCGGATTGCCCGCGGGACTCGACATCATTCTCAACGGAAAAACCGTCGACGGAAAACGCGCGAAGCGGATGGGGCTCGTCGATGAAGTCGTCGAGCCTGGGATTCTGCTTGACGTTGCGAAGCAGCTTACGAAACGCGGCAAGCGTCGCGGCGGCGGACGCACGAAGTTTTTCGTCGAAGGCAATCCGTTTACGCGCGGCATCATCTTCAGCAAAGCGCGCAAAGCCGTCCTCGAGCAAACCAAGGGGCACTATCCCGCGCCGCTCAAAGCCATCGACGTGATGGAGTACGGATTTTCGAACGGCGTCACGAAGG
>DATKFO010000608.1:0-2150 GCA_035544355.1 Thermoanaerobaculia bacterium | reverse complement strand
AGCGGCGACTGCGGTCGCCGCAGTCCACATCTCTTATTGAAACTGCGCAAACGTGATCACGTTACCAGCGGGATCACGAAGAATCGTCTCGGTCGAACCGTAGAACGTCTTTCTTCGATCCGCGAGAAACGGACCCGACAGCGCACGCATGATCTCTTCGAGATCAGATACCTCGAAGAAAAGCGCAGTGCGGCCGCTTCCCTCGAGCGCGGCGGCGTTGTCCTCCGCAACACTCGCGCGCGATTGGTACATCACCTCCACCCCATCGCGCACGAGGATCACGAATCCGATTGCGTCGCCGTGCGGCACGGAAGTCGCGGTGGTGAATCCGAGGGCGGACCAGAAGGGGAGGACGGGCTCGATGGCGTCGACGATGAGAACGGGCGTCAGTTTCTTGATCATGTGCGCAAGGTAACCTTTTCAGCGGCACGCGAACACTTCGAGAAACAGTCGTGCCGCGAGCTTCGCCGTCAAGCCGGAGATGTCCCACGGCGGCGAGAGCTCGGTCAGGTCCGCGCCGATGAATTGCGGCGATGCAGCGATCGTGCGCACGATCGCGATGGCTTCGCGGGATGTGAGCGTGCCGGGCGCGGCGGCCGAAGAGCCGGGGAACTCGACGGCGTCGATGTCGATCGAGAGAAAGATCGCATCCGACGAGGACTCGAGGATCGCCCGTACCTCCTCGGCAATCGCGATCGCGGACGACGAATCGAAGGCGTCGACGGGAATCGTGAGGATGCCGCGCTCGTGGATCCAGCGATCGTAGTAGCGCGAGTTTGCGAATTCGCGCGTGCCGAGGATGAAGGTGCGGGGGCCGGCGCAGATGGGCGTTTCGAGTGCGCGGCGATACGGTGTGCCGCTCGAGAGCGAGTCCTCGTCGTCGTACTCGCGCACGTCGTAATGCGAATCGATCACGACGAGGCCGAGCTTGAGATCGGGACGCGCGTCTGCGAGGCCGCGGATGATCGCGCCGGTGAGTCCGTTGTCACCGCCGACGAAGAACGGAACGGCGCGTGCGGCGAAAAGATCGCGCGCGGCGGACTGCACTTGATCGTGTGCGACGCGAACGGATGCGGGATCGAGGTCGAGATCGCCGAGGTCGCGGCAGATGCGGCCGGAGAGCTCGATGTTGCGGCCGAACGTTGTGAGTGAGGGCAACGCCTCGCGCACCGCGGTCGGACCGAACTTCGCGCCGGGCCGCGAGGGGATCGACATGTCGAACGGCAATCCGAGAAAGACGAAATCGCCGGACGCGTAGCGATCGCCGCGCACGAGCAGTGTGGACGCTCGCGGATCGCGGGGATCGCTCGGATCGCGTTGGATGCGCATCAGCCGGCCTGTTCGCGAAGTTTGGCGAGCGTTTCGATTTCTGCGGCCGCGTGCAGATCGCGCGACTGGCTCCACGCTTCATCGGCGCGCGCGAGCAGCGCGGACTTGCGCGTCGCGTCGTTGAGACTCGCGAGATTGATGCAGACGTTTTGATACGCACCCGCCGCCGCGGCGCGCGCGACCTGTACGCCGACGCCGGCGTCGGAGAGCGATGCCTGCAGGCCGATGCGCGCGATCTCGCGACAGAGCTCGATCAGTTCGGGACACGCTTCGAGCACGCGCAGCGGAATCTCCGATGCGCCGACGGTGGCGTCGGCGATCGCGGCGTCGCGTGCTTTCTCTTCATCGGCGTTGCTCTTCGGCATCCGCATCGCGTCGAGCAGTGTGTCGAATGCGGCGGTATCGGCGTCGACGGCGGCGAGTAATTCGTCTTTGAGTTGTTGCGCGCGAATCGCGATGCGCTCGAGGTCGTGCTGCTTCGACTCGAATCCCTTTCTCGTGTGCGACAGCACCGCGACCATTGCGGCGAGCGCTGCACTCATCGATGCGGCGAGTGCGGAGACGGAGCCGCCGCCCGGCGCGGGCGAATCGCTCGAAAGATCGTCGACGAACTCGCGCAGCGACATCGATGCGAGTCGCGGCTGCAGCGGCGACAGGCGGTCTTCGATTACGCGCTCTTTTGGATCGAACGCTTTCACTTCCGAGAGTCCGAGCGTGCGAATCGCAGTGTGGATGAGCGCGGATTCAGGAACGCCGGTCGGACGTCCAGTGCGTGCGAGGTAGTGGCGGCCGGCGTCGAGCAGCACGGATCGCGGCACGAG
>DATKFO010000607.1:0-2701 GCA_035544355.1 Thermoanaerobaculia bacterium | reverse complement strand
TGTCGCGATGCTCGCTCATGACATGAGCGACGAGTTTATCGCGGCTGGGCAACCCTTCGGCTTATCGCTTTGTCGGCTTTGGCGTCCTGTCCTCCTGCAGGAGTTGTCCTCCGGCAAGTTCGCAGAGCACTCCGGAAGGTTGGGAGCGAAATTCGCGAGTGTGCGCGCGCAATCCCGTGGTCTACGCGGAGAATCCCGTGGTCTACGCGGAGAATCCCATGGTCTACGCGGAGAATCCCGCGGTCTACGCGGAGAATCCCGTGGTCCACGCGAAGAATCCCGTGGTCCAAGCGGAGAATCCCGTGGTCTACGCGGTCAATCCTCCCGGCTTACGCGGAGAAACCGGCAGCTGGCAGGGCGACTCCGCCGGATTCTCCGCGCAGACCGGCGCATTCTCCGCGCAGACCGGCGCATTCTCCGCGCGGACCCAGGCATTCTCTGCTCAGACCGGCGGAGGATTCTCCGTGCAAGCCGGCGGATATGCCGTCGTGTCGCGCTGACTTCGGCACGCGGGATCGGCCGCGCAGCTGAACGTGGTCGCGAAGGCTAGAGCGCGAGGTAGTGCGGACGGTGTGGCAAGATGCCCGGCCGATCAGGGCGAGACGCCCGCCTTCCGACACATGGACTCCTTCGCGCTCACGATCATCATCGTCTCCGCATTCGTGCACGTGATCCCGCATCTTGCGATCAAAGGTGCGGCGACGGATCGCGATGCGTTCGTCTGGTGGATGCTGGCCGCCAACGCCGTCCTCTATGTGCCGGTCCTCGCCCTCGGGGACGTGCCGCGCGCGGCGTGGCCGTTCATCATCGGGAGCGGCATCGTCGAGGCGATCTACATTTTCGTGATCAGCCGCGCGTACGCGAGCGGCGATGTGTCGCTCGTTTATCCGCTCGCGCGCGGCTCGGCGCCGGTGTTCCTGCTCGCGTTTGCGACCTTCGTGCTGCACGAGCCGTTGACGATCGCCGGCATCGCGGGCGTGCTGCTCATCGCGATCGGCGTGTTGTGGGGGCGCCGCTTCGCGCTCGATGCGGCGTCACTCTGGTCGCTGCTCGCGGGGATTCTCACCGCGACGTACACGACGATCGACAAAGCCGGCGTGCGGCTGATGAATCCGCTCACGTACATCTATCTCACGCTCTTCGTCACGTTCCTCGTCTACACGCCGTTCATGCGATGGACGTCGATCCGCGCGACGCTGGCGTCGGCGCGCTGGCGCATTCTCGTCGCGGGTGCCGCGATGCCGCTGGCGTACGCGCTCGTGCTCGTCGCGATGCGGCGCGGTGCGCTTGCGAGTTACGCGGGTGCCGTGCGCGAGGTGAGCATCGTCGTCGCCGCGATTGCGGGCGCGATGTTTTTTCGCGAGCGCGTGGGGACGGCGAGGATCGTTGGCGCGATCACGATCGTGGCGGGGGTGGTTTTGATTGCGTTGCATGGGTGAAAAGAAAAGGGCCGGCTGAGAGCCGACCCTACGTTGTGCTGCGATGAGGGAGATTACTTCGTGGCGACGCAGCCGCTGTCGGCGTTCGACCACTCGTACTGATAGCCGTAGCCGCCCGAGCCGATGAACGGCGCCGGTGTCCATGCGCACTTGTCGTCCGCTTCGTAGCCGCGGCGATCGAACCACGCGTTGAGCAGCGGATTCCGTCAGCCCGTCGGCTCGAGCCGGAAGTACACCGTCAGCTCGTGCACGACTTCCTGGGCTTCGCCGTCTTTGACCAGCGGACGGAAGCGCCAGTTCTTGATCGCCTTCACCGTCGCTTCTTCGAAGATCTTGCGCTCGGCGTTGCTGATGACGAGCACTTCGGTGATGCGTCCGTTCTTGCCGATCGTGTAGCGCACGACGAGCGTGTCTTCCCAATGCCGCAGACGGCCTTGCTCGGGATACGCCGGATACACCTGCGACACGGGAAACATCGGCAGCGGTTTGTCGCGCGCGATGTGGATGCGATTGTCGGTGACGATGCCGCCCACCGTTCCGCCGTGCTCGCCGCCGACTTCACCGCCGACGACACCACCAACGGCGCCGCCTGCGATTCCGCCCGGCACGCCGCCTTCGACGCCGCTCTCGACCGGACCTTCGATCGCGTCAACGGGCGGCGGCTCCTGCGTCATGTCGGGAATGACGTCGGGGATCACCGTCGGAGCGACGATCTCCTGCGGCCTGACCGGCGCGGGCTGGATGCGCTGCACCACTCTCGGCGGCGCGGGTGGAGGAGGCGGAGGAGGTGGCGGAGGCGGATCCGCGAGGTTGTACATCGCGAACAGCTTCGGCGATTGCGAGGGAAACTGAACCTTCCAGACCGTCGCGACGAGCACTCCGACGACTGCGAGAGCGTGCAGGGCAAGCGAAAGCGGCAGCGTTTCGTAAAACAACGCCCGGCTGCGCTTCGTTACGGTTTCAGGAACGACGGTCTCGAACATGCTCTCGGTGATCCGGACAAGTTATTCTGAGTCGGGCAATGGTACACCAATGCCCAGGGTGATCAATCTCTCGGGACGTGAGGCGCTGAAACGCGAAATACATTACCACGGCAGATCTATGATTTCCCTTACTCATGGCGCGCTACATCCAAAGAATTTCGCTCCTCGGCAAGCAGCGATGGATCGGCTGGGAGATCGACGGCGTCGGTACCGAGATCCCCGGACTCGTGCTTGCGGACGACATGCCCGATGACGAGATTCGCGCGCGCGGCGTGAAGG
>DATKFO010000606.1:0-6887 GCA_035544355.1 Thermoanaerobaculia bacterium | reverse complement strand
GTTCCATGCGTCCGCGCAGCGTGAGGATCTCGCGTCCGATGCGATGTGCGGCGGTGGTCGTATCGACGAGTTGCGTTTTGGCATCCGCGAACCAGCGCGACGTCTCGGCTTCGAGTCGCGGCAATTCGCGATGCAGCTCCGGCGCGGATGCGAGCAGCGGCGAGAGATCGCGGATGAGTTTCTCGTTCGTGCGCCGCGCTTCTTCGATCGTCATCACCGCATTCGGATCGGTGTGATCGACGAAAGCCGCACGCAAGAAGTTCGTATGCATCCGATTGATCGTCTCCTCGGCCGTCGACCACGATCGCTGCTGATCGAGGCGATCGATCTCGAGACGATTGAGGATGTACATGCGCATCGCGAACGACGCGGCGAATCCGAGAAGGATGACGACGGTGACGATCTGCAGCGTGTTCGTGATCGTGCGCGGACGTTCGGGACGCACGTGGTGCAACACGCGGCTGAGCAGCGCGCCGCCGAAGGCGATCGCAGGAACGGCGAGCAGCAATGCGGACGTGAAGTCGGCGATCCACCAAACGAACACTTCGCGCCACACAACGAGCACACCCGGCGGATGCGTGAGCAGAAATCTGCTGCCGAGGATCGCGCTGACGCCGGTGTTGATCGTCGCGCCGAACAAGAGAAACGCGAGCAGCGATTTCATGTCGCGCAGATCGACGGTGAGATCGCGCCGATAGCGAAACACGGTCCACGGGATGACGCCTTCGATCGCGCACAACGCGCCGCTGATCACCAGCGAGCGCATGTCCGCGTACGGACTCCAGGGCGTGACGATCACGCCGAGGATGATGCCGATCGACATCCACGGTCCGAATGCCATGCACGCGACGATCGCGACCGCAGTGCCGGGAAAGAGAATCGAGACGCCGTTCTCGACTTCGAAATAGAGCGCGATCTTGTTGGCCGCCGCGAACAGCACGAACGTAAGCGCAATCTGCGCGAGCCGGCTCAGCGCAGTGCGCGCAGCGGTGGGAACGCGGGCGAGCATGGGATGGCGGGATTGTAGAACGGGTAAGTCAGCGAGGAGTGCGACGGCCGCCACACTCCTCGAGACTTCTCATGGGACAGAGCTCAAGCGGGTCCGAACGCGACCGCGAGGTCGTGAGAGTTGGTGCCGGTGTACGTGCCGTCGATCGTGATCGGCATTGTGAGACCTGATCTGAGCGTCGCCGTGCCGGTGAGCGTGTAAGGCACGGAAATGGTCGACATGGTGACCGAAACGACGACTTTGTAGGTATCACCGGGTGGAACCGTGACCGGCGCGCTGAAGCCCCACACTTTGCTCGTGGTGACCGACCCATTCCATGTGTAGGTATTCGTCACATCCACGGAGACCTCCACTTCCGCGTCCGCGACGAACGGAATGTCGGTCTGGAACGACGCGGAGACTCCCACCGAAATCGCCAGCGAATCCGACCATCCGGACGTTTCGCTGACCGATTCGGAGCCGGAGATGGTGCTCGTCTGCGGGATCGCCGTTCCGTTGCTCACATCCTGCATGTAGAGGTCGGCGGGGACCGTCTGTTCGATCGTCGCCTCGGCGACGTTGTAGACGATGTTGCCGATCGCTACACCGACGATCGGATCGGTCTTACCCGAACACCACACGTAACCCGTGTTGTCAGCCGGACCGCTGCCGCTGTAGCAGCAAAGGTTGCCGTCATTCTGCATGATGACGAAATACGAGCCTTGTGGCTGTGACTGATTCAGCGTGGCCCAGACGTACCCTTCGTTGTTTCCCGGGCCGGTTCCCTTATAGACGACGAAGTTCCCGTCCCCCTGCATGACGGCGAAGAAGTTGCCGCCTGAAGCGGTCGCCTGACTCCCCCACAAGTAGCCCAGATTGTTCGCCGGACCGGTGCCGTGATAAACGCAGAAGTTGCCGTCGGACTGCATGATTGCGAAGAACAAGCCGTTCGCCGACGTCAGAATGTCGCCTGTGCCGAGAAACTGATTGGTGGTGAGGTACTGACCGAGATTTGCCATATTGTCTCCTTGCACGTGTAGTCCGACGAGCAGGAGGTGATTTCCAGCAAGGTGGCAATTTTTTGAGTGCGATCGCAATCGCCGCTCTTCAGCGACGACGGCGGCAAACCTACCGCCACTCGCGAACGGATTCCCACGGGCCAGGTGCTGCAAACAAGTAGCCCTGTCCTTCGTGGATGCCGAGGTCGAGGCACACGCGCAACTGCTCCTCGGTCTCGATCGCTTCTGCGATCGTGCGCGCGTTGATCGTCTCCGCGCAGCGCGCGACGAGATCGACGAGTCGTCGCCGGATCGGATCGCGCTCGACGCCGTGGAAGAGCGAGTGGCCGACTTTCAGATAGTCCGGTTGCAGCTCGGCGATTGCTTCCAGTGTTGCGTAGCCGGAGCCGCAATCGTCGATCGCGATCTTGAATCCCATCTGCTTGAGATCGTGCAGCGTGCGGCGAAACGTGCGGTAGTCGCGGATCGCGCTGCGCTCCGTTACTTCGATCACGACCTGGCGATTGCATTCGAAGAAAGGATCGAAGACGTCCGTGCCGCGCTGCTGCAGTTGCTGGATGAAGTGCGATTCGAGGTTGAAGAAGAGATAGCCGCGCGCGCAGACATCGTTCAGCCACGGCAGCACGTTCTGGATGCATAGCGCTTCGAGCTCCCACACGAGATCGAAATCGCGCGCGAGCTCGAACATCACTTCGGGATTCTCGAGCTCCGTTCCCACCGGTCCGCGCGACAGCGCTTCGAAGCCGACGATCGCGCGCGTGCGCAGATCGATCACCGGCTGGAACAGCGTCGCGATTGCGCGATCGTGCACCGCGCGATGCAAGCGCTCGCGCATCGCGCTGTAGTAACGCGTCTCGCGCCGCTCGGCATTGTCTTTGGCCTCGCGCACCGCGTTATAGAGGATGCGCGGCGCGAACACCGGCTGCGGCTGCGTCACCGAGCCACCCGCGAAGATCGTCACCTCATCGGCGAACTTCGGATCGACGCGAATCGCTCTCAACGCCGCGCGCGCAGTGCGCTCGAGCTCGCGCGTGAGCTGCGCGACGTTGCCCTGTCCCTCGTGCTCGCGCGCGAAGCAATAGAAATCGTTCGCGCCGGAATGACTCGTGGCGATCGCGACGTCGTTGCCAAGAATCGGCGCGACCATCACGCGGAGTCCTCGCACGAACTCGCGGCGCAGCGCGTCGAAGGTGTCCCAGAGATCGCGCTCGCCGAGGCGGAAGAGCGGCTCGATCTCGAGACAGAAGACCTCGAGCGTTGCGCCGCTCTCGATGATGCGGCGGAGATCATCGACGATCACTGCGAGCGTCGGCATCTCCGTTGTCGGATCGAAGAACAGCTCGCGCAAACGCGCGACCTGATCGCTGCGCAGCGTCATCGTCCACCAGATGTCGTCGTGCACCGCGAGCATCTCGTGCACGACGCGGCGCAGCGTTTCGGGCTTGACCGGCTTGATCAGGTAGCGATCCGCGCCCATGCGCAGCGACTTCTCGCGATTGAGCGTGTCCGCGGCGCCGGTAAGCATCACGATTGGCAACGACTCCGTCGCGGGATTCGAACGAAGGTGCCGCAGCAAATCCCAGCCGCTGCCGTCGCCGCGCAGATCGATGTCGAGGAGCGCGAGATCGGGGATCACATCGTCGATCGCAGCGATCGCGCTCGCAACATCCGGGCGCCAGACCGTGCGGAAGCTCGCTTCGGGTAGCGCAGCGCCAACGAAACTCCCGACGCTCTCCTCGTCGTCGAGCACCAGGATCACTGCCTGTTTGCCGCGCGCCATCACGACCACCAAATGCGGGAACAGTCTATCCTTCGCGCGCATGCACTTTGAAACGAAAGCGATCCACTCCGGCAGCCAGATCGACGAAGAGACGGGCGCGCTCGCGCCGCCGATTCATCTGTCGACGACGTTCGAGCGCTCGATCGAAGGCGACACGCCGCGCGGCTACGCGTACGTGCGCGACGCGAATCCGACGCAGACGCGTCTCGAGGAAGCGCTCGCCGCGATCGATTCCGGCGCCGCATCGCTCGCGTTCGCATCGGGCATGGCCGCGGGAACGGTGCTGCTGCAATCGCTGCCCGCCGGCTCGCACGTGATCCTTCCCGACGACAGCTACTACCACTTCCGCGATCTCGCCGCGGTGTTCTTCGAGAAGTGGCATCTGACGTGGGACGTCGTGGCGATGGAGGATCTCGACGCGATTCGCCGCGCGATGCGCGAGTCGACGCGGCTCGTGTGGGCGGAGACGCCGTCGAATCCGCTGATGAAGATCGTCGACATCGCCGCGATCGGCGAGCTCGCGCATGCAAACGGCGCGTTGTACGCGGTCGACGGCACGTTCGCGTCGCCCGCATTGCAGCGCCCGATCGAGCACGGCGCCGACGTCGTCCTCCACTCGACCACGAAGTACCTCGGCGGCCACAGCGACGTGCAAGGCGGCGCGCTGACGTTCGCGCGACGCGATGCGTTGTATGAATCGCTCGCGCATCAGCGCGCGATTACCGGCGGCGTGGCATCGCCGTTCAACTCATGGCTCGTGCTGCGCGGCATCCGCACGCTCGCCGCGCGCATGCGCGTGCATTGCGAAAACGCGATGGCGCTCGCGCACGCGCTCGCCGCACATCCGCGCGTCGAGGCCGTGTACTACCCCGGACTCGAATCGCATCCGCGCCACGACATCGCGAAGAAACAGATGTCGTCGTTCGGCGGCATGCTCTCGTTCCTCGTGCGCGGCGGCCGGCTGGACGCACTCGACGTCGCCGCACGCACGCGCATCTTCACGCGCGCAACGTCCCTCGGCGCAGTCGAAAGCCTCATCGAACACCGCAACTCGAGCGAAGGACCGACGAGCCGCACCGCGCAGAACTTGCTCAGACTCTCCGTCGGACTCGAGCACAGTGATGATTTGGTTGCCGACATCGTTCAGGCGCTCGGAGGAAATTGAAAATTGAAAATTGAAAATTGAAAAATCGGAACGAGGTGGCACAGACACTCCTTTCTGTGCCCTTGAACCTCACGCACGAGCAGCACAGACAAGAGTGTCTGTGCCACCTCATATTTTTCAATTTTCAATTTTCAATTTTCAATTCCAAAGATCACGGCTGCTTCACCCAGCGAAACGAGACCACGAAGCGTTTGTACGTCTTCGTCTCTACTGGCGAGTCCGACGTCGTCTGCAGATACACCTTGTGCTGAGCACCGCTCACGTATGCGAAGCGATACACGCTCCCCGTTTTGCGCGTGATCTTGTACGCGTAGCGAATCGAATCGTCCGTCGGTACGCGAATGGGTCCGATCGCGAAATTGGTCAGCGTTTCGCCCTTGTCGAGGCCGCGCTTCGTGCCGATCTCGATGCCGGCGATGAACGTCTGGTCGATCGTGCCGTCCAGCACGTCGTAGGTCTCCATCAGCGTGAAGTGTTCGCCGCTTGCCGCGTTGCGGATGTACCACGCGACATGCGGATGCGCGCCGTCGGGCCAGCGCGGATCGGCGTCGCCGTCGAACTGGCGCATCTCGAACCACTCCCAGTCGCCGGCCGGCGTCTCGACGGTGAACCAGCCATCCGGCGAATGAAACACGTGGCCCTTGATGTACTGCGACGGCAGCGGAGCCATTCCTTTCGGTGTTGCGCCGATGCACAGAAACGCGAAGACGATCACCCACAGTCGAGCACGCATGCGAAGCAACATCGACTCGCGGCGCCGATCGAGCCGTGAGCGCGATCACGTATAGTCGCGGCGCATGCAACGCGGGCGCTGGATTCTCATCGCGACGATCCTCGCTTCGTCGATGGCCTTCATCGACAGCACCGTGATCAACGTCGCGCTGCCGATCATGCAGCGCGCGCTGCACGCGGGCATCAACGACGCGCAGTGGATCATCGACGCGTATCTGCTCGTGCTCTCCTCATTGATTCTCGCGGGCGGCTCGCTCGGCGATCGCCTCGGCCGCGTGCGCGTGTTCACCGCCGGCGTCGCGCTCTTCACCATCGCCTCGATCTGGTGCGGCGCGTCGTCCAACGCGATCCAGCTGATCCTCGCGCGCGCATTGCAAGGCGTCGGCGCGGCGATGCTAGTGCCCGGCAGTCTCTCGATCATCACCGAGACGTTCCCGCGCGAAGAGCGCGGACGCGCGATCGGCGCGTGGTCCGCCTTCACCTCACTCGCGATCATCGCCGGCCCGCTCCTCGGCGGCTTCCTCGTGCAGTCGATCTCGTGGCGCGCGGTCTTCTTCATCAACGTACCGATCGCGCTCGTCGTGCTCTGGATCGTCTGGAAACACATCGACATCAAGCACACCGCCGCAAATGCCGGCGGCATCGACTGGATCGGCACCGTCCTCGTCACGATCGGCCTCGGCGCGTTCGCCTACGCATTCATCGAGAATCGCTACCCGATCGCGATCGGCGGCGTGATCGTGCTCGTGATCTTCGTCTTCACGCAGCGCCGCGTGAAAAATCCGATCGTGCCGCTGATGCTGTTTCGTTCGCGCGCGTTTTCCGCTGCGAATGTACTGACGCTGCTGCTCTACGCAGCGCTGTCGTCGTCGACGTTTCTCCTCCCGTTCAATCTGATTCAGATTCAGGGCTACACGCCGGCGCAGGCGGGCGCATCGTTTCTGCCGTTCGTCGTAACGATGTCGCTGCTGTCGCGCTACACCGGCGCGCTCGCCGATCGCATCGGTCCGCGGCTGCTGCTGATCGTCGGCCCGCTTCTCACCGGCGGCGGCATCGCGCTGCTCGCGCGTCCCGGCATCGGCGGCTCGTACTGGACGACCTTCTTTCCCGGCATCCTCATCCTCGGCCTCGGCATGTCCACGACGGTCGCTCCGCTGACGACCACCGTGATGACGTCGATCGACGACGAACGCCACGCCGGCG
>DATKFO010000605.1:0-7357 GCA_035544355.1 Thermoanaerobaculia bacterium | reverse complement strand
CTCGATCTCCGCCTCGTAGAACGACTCGTAGTCGTGGCGGGTGGCGTGCTGGATGGCGTAGTGGTTCGGAAAGGCGGTCTGGATCATCACCGTGCCGCGCAGCTCGCCGCGTCCGGAGCGGCCCGCGACCTGGGTCAGCAGGTAGAACGTTTTCTCTGCGGAACGGAAGTCGGGGTAGCCGAGGATCGAGTCGGCGGTGAGGACGGCGGTGAGTGTGACCTTCGGGAAGTGATGGCCCTTGCTGAGCATCTGCGTGCCGATGAGTGCGCGCGTGTCGCCGCGGCGGAAGCGCTCGAGAATCGCGACGAGCGATCCCTTGCGGCGCGTGGAGTCGCGATCGAGCACATCGACGGAAACGTCCGGAAAGTCGCGGCGAAACCGCTCTTCGACTTTCTCCGTGCCGAAGCCGATCGGCTGCAGTACTTCGCCGCTGCAGAGCGGACATTTCGACGGGATCTTTTTTCGGTTTCCGCAGTAGTGGCAGATGAGCATTCCTTCGCGTCGATGCACGGTGAGCGTGACGCTGCAATCGGTGCAGCGGAATTCGTGACCGCATTCGCGACAGAGAAGAAACGGCGCGTAGCCGCGACGATTGATGAGGATGATGACCTGCTCGTGCGCGTCGAACGTCTCGCGCATCGCCTGCTTCAGCGGGACGCTGAACATCACGAAGCCTTTGTCTTCTTTCTCCGCGCGCTCTTTGCGCAGGTCAATGATTTCCACGTCGGGTAGTGCGCGTTCCTCGACGCGGCTCGCCATGCGCAGCAGCGTGTATTTGCCGCGCGCGGCGTTCTCACGCGATTCGAGCGACGGCGTCGCGGATCCGAGGACGACGGGAATGTTGCGAAGCTGCGCGCGGACGACGGCGAGATCTCGCGCGTTGTAGCGCGGTGATTCTTCCTGTTTGTAGGCGCCGTCGCCTTCTTCGTCGACGACGATGAGGCCGAGGCGCTGGAACGGCGTGAAGAGCGCGGAGCGTGGGCCGATCGCGACGTCGACTTCGCCGCGACGTGCGCGCCACCACTGATCGTAACGTTCGCTCGCGGAGAGATTGCTGTGCAGGATCGCGATGCGCTCGCCGAAACGTTCTTTCAAGCGCGCGGCGAACACCGGCGTGAGCGAGATTTCCGGCACGAGCAGCAACGCCTGCCCTCCCCGCTTCACGACCTCGCGCATCAACTCGATGTAAACCTCGGTCTTCCCGCTCCCGGTCACACCTTCGAGCAGAAACGGCGCGAACGAATCGATCGACGCGCGCACCGCTTCGATCGCGTTGCGTTGTTCGGACGAATAGCGAATCTCGCCGAGCGCGGTCGTATCGAGTCCCGCGAGAAAGGCGTCGAGCGTGTGACGCCGCGCGCGTCGCTCGATGCGAACGACACTCTTCTTCGCGAGCGCGCGCAGCACCGCGTCGCTCGTGCCTGCATGCTCGAGCGCGGCGACCGACATCTCTCCGCCGCGCGCCTGCAACAACTCGACCGCCTGCTTTTGCTTCGGCGTCAATCCGTCGCCGGCCGTTTCGAGCACGACGAAGCGATCGTAGCGAACGCCTTCCGCATCGCGCAGGCGATCGCGCACCGCGATCACGCCGGCATCGCGCAGACGACTGATCGCGGAGCGTGAAATCTTCAGATCCTGAAAAATCGCGGAGAGCGGCAGTGGACGATTGCGCAATTCGCCGAGGAGCTCGAGGTCGCCGTCGAGGATCTGCCGCTGCCTGCGCGCGGCATCGATCATCTCCTCGGTCGCAACGAGCACAGCCTCGCGTTTGCCGCGCGACGCCATGTTCGCAGGCAGCGCGGTGCGCAACATTTCGCCGAGTGGCGCGATGTAGTACTCCGCGGCCCAGCGGCAGAGATCGATGATCTCCGGAATCAGCGCGGGCTCGTCGTCATCGAGCACGCTCCGAATCGGCTTGAGCTTCGACGCGGCGACGGGCGGTTGATCGGTAAGGCCAACGACGAATCCGGTCGTGAGCTTCGGGCCGAGCGGCACTTCGACGCGCGTTCCGAGACGCACGCCGTCGCGCAAATCGGGCGGAATCGAATACGTGAAGTTGCCGTGCACGGCGACGGGCAGCGCGATCTCGGCATACTCGGAGATCCCGTGTCGCGTCAACCGCGGCCTCGCAGCGCAGCGGTGCCGATCGCGAATGCGACCGCGCCCCACGCGACGATCTCCGCGGTCGCGAAGCGATGCCGCGCCTCGCGCGCCGGCAGCATCTCGAACGCGGCGGCGTCCTGACTCTCGGTCGTGATCTGCGCGCCGCCCGCGATGATGCGCCCGCTGCCGTTCACGCCGCGAATGCGCACGAGCGCGCCGCCGCGCACGTTCGCGAATTCCTGCGCGATGTCCCACGCACGGTGTTCGTGTACGCCGAGGTAGAGCTGCTTTTGCGCGAGCTTGCTGCCGTGGCGATCGATGAGTGCGATGGCGACGGTGAGAGGATGGCCGGTCGTTTCGATCGCGTAGAGTTTGTAGCGAAATTTGTCGTCGACGCCTTGCAGCGACGTCGTCTCGCCGTTGCCGATGGCGATGCTCGCAGGAATCGCCTCCCACAACGTGCCAGTGCTGCGCGACAGCGGCTCGCCCACGTGCAATCCGTACACGCGCGCCTGCACGACGAGCTCACGATTCGACGTGACGCGGAGCGCGCCGGTCGCGCGCGGGACGCCGAGGATTTCTTCGCCGACGTCATCGATCACGCGCGTCTCGTTGCCGGCGAGCTGCAACGCGAACGTGCGCGGCGAAGGATTCGGCTGCCCGCTCGCGAGAAACGCGATCGTGACATCCGCCGCGCGCGGAGATTCGTTGGTGATCCAGAGTGTCGTGAAAAATCCGCGGCGATCGGCCGCAATCGCGCGCCCCGCGATCGGCACGAAGAGATCACGAGCGGAAGTGATCGCGTGCGCTGACGTCGCGATCAAGACGATGAGCAACGCCGCTCCTCTGGCAACCGGCAACTGACAACTGGCAACGCGTTCCACGAACACCAGCGTACAATGACCGCGCTCGCTCCCAAACAATGAGTGCCCTTCTCTACCTCGCGGTTAGCGTCGCGACTGTAGCTGTGGTGCGCCGTTGGGTGCGAGTGACGCGCACCGCGGCGACGATCCTCGTGTTGCTGCCGCTCTGCATCACGGGGCGCGCGCTGCTCACCGGCGGCGTGTTCGGGCCGATCGATTTGCCGTACGCGACGGAGCCGCTCGCGTCGATCGCGGACGAAGCCGGCATCACGCACGTGACGAATCCCGCGATCTCGGATGTCGCCGCGCAATTCATTCCGTGGTCGCGCGCGCTGCGGCAATCGGTTGCCGATCACGAGTGGCCGCTGTGGAATCGCTTCGAGCTGTGCGGCAATCCGCTCGCCGGCGCCGCGCAGATCGCGGCGTATCACCCGATCACACTTCTCGGACTGCTCATTCCGCTGCCCGATGCCGTGACGTTCGCGGCTTCGATGGTGTTTTTCCTCGCGGCGCTCTCCGCGTTTCTGCTGCTGCGCGGCTTCGTCGACAACGAGATCGCGGTGCTGTTCGGCGCCGCGGCGTGGATGTTGTCGACGCATCTCGTGTCGTTCTCCGGAACCGCGCACGCGATGTCGATCAGCATTCTTCCGCTCGTGCTCACAGGCGGCCGCGCGATCGTGCGCGATCCGAGCAAGCGCTCCGCGCTCTTCCTCGGCATCGCGTTGCTGCTGCTCGTGCTCAGCGGACATCCGGAGAGCGCGCTGCACGTCGTCGCGCTCGCGTGCGCCTACGTCGTCTTCGAGATCGTGGGCCGCTGGCGCTTCGTGCGACTCCGCGCAGTGCTCGTCACAGGCCTCGGCACCGGCATCGCGACGCTGCTCGTCTGCGCGATTTTCCTGCTGCCGGTTCTCGACGCGATTCCACAGACTGCAGAGTTCCGCCATCGCGAAATTGCGCAGCGCGAGAAGAGCTCGAGCGTGCCGATGATGCTGCATCGACTGCGTGCGAATGCGTTTCCGTTCCTCGAAGGCGCGCCCGGCGTCGAAGAACATTCGCCGGAGATCCAACACGGCTGGCTCGCGACGTCGTACGCGGGCTCGCTGCTCTTCGCGCCCGCACTGTTTGCGTTGTGGCGATCGCGATTGCGCGAACGATGGTTCTTCGCGGGCGCGGTCGTGTGGGGATTGCTCACCGGCATCAGCGCGCCGGGTATCACCGAGTTGCTCGAGCACGTGCCGCTGTTCTCGATGGCCGTGAACGATCGGATGATCACGTTCGCGGCGCTCGGATTCTGCGCGCTCGCGGCGATCGGTATCGACGCGTGGATGCGCGAACGATCGCACGCGTTGCCGATTCTCGCGATCGCGCTCGGCATCACGATTCTTTTTCTCTCGACGTCCGCGCTCGATCCGACCTACGTCCACATCGGAGCCGCGCGCGCAGCAATCCCGCTTCTCCTCGGCGCAGCCGCACTCTTCGTCACACCGCGACACGCGGCCGCAATTCTTCTGGCGCTGCTGCTCGTGCAGCGCGTCGGCGAGATCGGCGGCGTACAACCGACGCTGCCGCGGCGCGCGTTCTATCCGCCGTTTCCCGGACTCGAAGTGATGAAGAGCAACGAGCCGTTCCGCATCGTCGCGATCGGCTCGATGTTCCCACCCGCGGTTGCGACGCACTACGGACTGGAAGACGCGCGCGGATTTCAGGCGATGACGCTCGCGCAATTCCGCGACGCGTACGACGAGTGGAGCGTGCATCAGCACATCTGGTCGAATCGCGTCGACGATCTGCGCTCACCGTTCCTATCGAAAATGAACGTACGCTTCGCGATCGTGCCCACGAATTTCGCACTGCCCGAGGGATGGATCACGCGCGCGACGCAGCCGAATTACGCGATCCTCGAAAATACGCGCGTGCTGCCCCGCGCGTATTCGGCTGAAGGAACCATCACGATTCGCGCGGAAGGCTCGCGACTGCATTTGCATGCATCGATGCCGCGCGACGGAAGAGTCATCGTGTCGAATGCGGTGTGGAAGGGATGGCAAGCCGTCGAAGACCACCACCGGCTCCCGCTGAAGGTCACGAATCGCACGTTCTTCTCGTTCCCGCTCAGCGCAGGCGAGCACGACATCGAGGTGTTCTATCGTCCGCGCTCGTTCGTGATCGGCGCGTGGATCAGCGCGATCGCCGCGTTCGCGATCGCGCTCGGCTACACGGTGATCCCGAGCTCCGTCATCACCTTCTTCATGTCGTTCCAAACCTCCTTTTTCGCGGCTGGATTGCGAAGAAGGTAAGCGGGGTGATACGTCGGCATCACTTTGGTGCCGTTGTACTCGAGCCACGTGCCGCGCACCGACGAAATCGAGTACGACTTTTCGGTGAGACTCTGCAGTCCGAAGCGGCCGAGGGTGACGATCACTTTTGGTTTGATCAGCTCGACCTGACGGCGGATGAACGGGCGGCACGCGTCGAGCTCGTCGGGCTCGGGGTTGCGATTCTCCGGCGGCCGGCACTTGATCACGTTCGCGATGTAGACGTCGTCGCGCGTGAGTTTCATCGCTTTGATGATGTCGGTGAGGAGCTGGCCCGCGCGTCCGACGAACGGCTCGCCCTGGATGTCCTCGTCGCGACCGGGCGCTTCGCCGATGAACATGAGATCCGCGTTCGGGCTGCCGACGCCGAAGACGACCTGCGTGCGCGTTTTCGCGAGGCGGCATTTCGTGCAGTCGTGTGCGATCGCGGCAACGTCGGCGAGCGTTTCGTCGTGTGTGCTTTCGGGAGCGCTTGCAGCGGGCGCGGTTGCTACGTCGAGATGCGTGTATCCGAGGTCGCGGAGGAGCGCCAATTCATCGCGGAGGCGGTCATTCATCGTCGCCGTGAGTTTATCCCGAAGCGCAGCGAGGGATCTCTGCGGGACGAACTGCCGAGACGTATACTCGGCGCGGTCCAACACCATCAAGCGAAGGAGTCTCCATGAAGAAATTTGCTTTGCTTCTAGCTGTATTCGCGTTCTGCGCCCTGCCGGCACTCGCGGCCCGCCGCGCGAGGATCAAGGTGATCAATCAGAGCAAGTGGGAAATTCATCACCTCTACCTTTCGTCGTCCGACGCGGATGAGTGGGGGCCGGATCAGCTCGAGGACGAGATCCTCGCCAAGGGCGATTCGATCACGCTGACGAACATTCGCTGCGATCACTACGACATCAAAGTCGTCGACGAAGACGGCGACGAATGCGTGATCGAGCACGTCTCGCTGTGCCGGGACAACTCGTACTGGAAGATCACGGACAAGGCGTTGCTGGAGTGCGAGAACGCGGAGTGATTAGTAGTTGATCCCGAAGCGCAGCGAGGGATCTCTGCGTGCACGGACGCGGCATGTGGCCTGCGCGCTGCCGGTGCACGAAGAGATCCCTCGCTTACGCTTCGGGATTAACTCGAGAAGCCACGAGATCCAAAATCCGATCCGCGATCACAACTTTCGGCGCTTTCGCGATGCGCGTGATCGTGCCGTCGCGTGCGATCACCAGCACTTCGTTCTGATTCGAATCGAATCCGATCGATGCGTTCGCGACATCGTTCGCGACGATCAGGTCCGCGCCTTTGCGCTGCAGTTTCTCGCGCGCGTTGGCTTCGACGGAATCGGTCTCCGCGGCGAACGCGACGATGAACGGTTTCGGCGAGAGCTGCGCGACATCGGCGAGGATGTCGGGGTTCTTGCGCAGCGTGATCGTCAGCTCATCTTGCGACGGATCTTTTTTGATCTTGCGATCCGCGACGTCGACCGGCGCGAAGTCCGCAACCGCGGCGGCCTTGATCACGATCTGATGTTGCGGCGCAGCGCTCATCACCGCCGCGTGCATTTCCTTCGCGGTCGTGACTTGCGTGACCGCGATGCCGTTCGGCGGCGGGAGCATCGTCGGTCCGCTGATGAGCGTGACCTTCGCGCCGCGGCGATGCGCGGCTTCGGCGATCGCGTAGCCCATCTTTCCCGATGAACGATTCGAGAGGTAGCGCACGGGATCGAGCGGCTCGCGCGTCGGGCCCGCGGTCACGAGAATCGATTTGCCTTCGAGATCGTGCGGCGCGAGCGCGCGCTTCACGTGCTCCGCGATCACCGGCGGATCGGGCATGCGCCCCGCGCCTTCGTCGCCGCACGCGAGCAGGCCGTTCACCGGCTCGATGATGCCCACGCCGCGCGCGCGCAGCGTGGCGATGTTCTGCTGCACGCTCGGATGCCCGAGCATGAACGTGTTCATCGCCGGCGCGACCATCACGGCCGTGCGATGCGCGAGCGCATACGTTGTCAGCGCGTCATCGGCGATGCCCACGGCCAGTTTCGCCAGGATGTCCGCGGTGGCCGGCGCGATGAGAAGCAGATCCGCCCAGCGCGCC
>DATKFO010000604.1:0-5816 GCA_035544355.1 Thermoanaerobaculia bacterium | reverse complement strand
CGTGCAGCAGCCAGAGTGCTTCCGCGCCGAGGGCTGCTGCGGCGAGGATCGGATTCAGCGTGAGCGCGGACGCCGCGATCGCACCCGTGAGCAACGAAAGGTTGTACGGATTGGCGAACGCGAACTTCAAATACGGCGGTTTCGCGCGGAGTCGATCGGCGGTAAGTACAGGCGGCTTCGGCAGTTCAGGCTCCCTAGTCGGCGACCAGTATAATTTTCGCCGGAGGTTTCCTGTGAAACTCACGCCGTTTGCCAAGGTGTTTCTGACCATCGTCATCCTCGGCGTCCTCGGATACGTCGGCTATCACTATCGCGACACGCTGATCCCCGGCCGCACCGGCAGCAGCTCGGTGACGCCGAAGAAGGTCGATCTCGCGGAAGGACCTGTTACCCCTGGCGCCGTCAACGTCGACTACAAAGTTCCCGGCTCGCGGCCCGGCTGCACGGACGCCGCGGAAGTGCGGATGAATCTCTGGGCATGGAACTCCCAGATGGGCTTGATGGCGGCCAACGGCGGCAAGCAGTCGACCGAAGGCAGCATCATGTGCGACGAGAAGGTCAACGTCTCGCTCATCCGTGAAGACGACGTGAGCAAGATGCAGGAGAACCTCGTCGCGTTCGCATCCGCGTTGAAGAACGGCGAGACCCAGCCGAAAGACGGCGTGCACTTCGTCGCGATCATGGGCGACGGCGCGGCCGCGTTTCTCAAGGGACTCAACGACGTTCTCGGCAGCAAGCTCGGGAACCAGTATCGCGCGCGCATCATCGGCTCGTGCGGCTACTCGCGCGGCGAAGACAAGTTCATGGGTCCCGCGCAGTGGAAATCGAATCCGGCGTCGTCGAAGGGCGGCGTGTGCGCGGGCGTGCTTCGCGACGGCGACTGGAACATCGCGCAGAAGTGGCTCGGCGACAACGGCCTTCGCAACAATCCCGACGAGCACACGTGGGATCCCGACGCGCTGAACTGGGTCGCGGCCGACACGTACGTCGACGCCGCGAAGAAGTACGTCGAAGGATGGAGCGAAGAGCGCGACGTCGTGCGCAACGGCAAGCCGACCGGCGAGAAGAAGCGCATCACCGTCGATTCCGTCGTGACGTGGACGCCGGGCGACGTCACGGTCGCGCAGCAAAAGGGCGGAATCGTTTCGATCGTGTCGACGCGCGAGTACAGCTCGCAGATGCCGAACGTGATCATTGGCATCGACAAGTGGATGCGCGACAACCGTCCGACCGTCGAGAGCTTCCTGCGCGGCATCATGCGCGGCGGCGACGCGGTGAAGGGCAATCGTCGCGCGCTCGAGCAGGCAGCGAAAATCAGCGCCGACGTCTACAACGAAGAAACTCCCGAGTACTGGCTGAAGTACTTCGAGCCGGTCAACGAGCGCGACAAGCAGGGCCTCGAGGTTTCGCTCGGCGGCTCGTACGTGAACAACCTCGCCGACAACATGCTGTTGTTCGGGCTTGTGCCGGGATCATCGGATCTACTCGCCGCGACGTACTCGAAGTTCGGCGACGTCGTCGTGCAGCAGTATCCGAAGCTGGTTCCCGATTACCCGAGCATCGCCGATGCACGCGACGCGTCGTACATCAAGGCACTCGCGGGCTCCTCGGCGCAGACCGCATCATCGGTCGAAGCAGAAAGACCGAAGTACGACCCGGCGGCCGCGAGCAGCACGAAGGCGAGCGTCGTCGGCCGCAGATCGTGGGCGATCGAGTTCGATTCCGGAAAGGCGACGTTCACGCCGCAGGCGCAAGCGACGCTCGATGAGCTCGCGCGCGAGCTGCTCGTCGCGGGCGGCACGCTCATCCAGGTGCACGGACACACCGATAGTCAGGGAAGTGCCGATGCGAATCAGGCGCTGTCCGAGGAGCGGGCGTTCGCGGTGAAGCAATGGCTGATGGATCGATCGTCGGTCAACTTCCCGTCGGAGCGCATCTCGGTGCACGCGCATGGGGCAGTGAATCCGGTCGCGCCGAACTCGACGCCGGAAGGACGCGCGAAGAATCGTCGCGTCGAGATCGTGCTGGTGAGCGGCTGATGCCGGTCGGGGACGCATTCCGGCCGAATCATTCGATTTCGCCGAACGTCTTCAAGATCCTGATCCTCGGGGAAGCCATCATGGCCATCGCGGCCTGGTGGCTTCTCCCATTGCAGGTGATTCCGAAGCCGGCGGAGGTCGTTCGCGCGCTCGGTAATCTCTGGATGGAAGGCCTCGGGCGCGAGCTGATCATCAGCTTCACGTTGAACCTCGAGGCCATCTTCTGGACGCTGGCGATCTCGCTCGCGCTTTCGTATCTGACGGTGCTGCCCGCGTTTCGTCCGATCGCCGCGGCACTTTCGAAAGGCCGCTTCCTCGGACTGATCGGTTTGACGCTGATCTTCACGCTCACCGTCGGCGGCGGACACGAGCTCAAACTCTCGCTGCTCGTGTTCGGCATGAGCGTCTTCTTCATCACCTCGATGGTCGCGGTGATCACCGAGCTGCCGAAAGAAAAATTCGATCACGCGCGCACGCTCGGCATGAACGAGTGGCGCGTCGTGTGGGAAGTCGTCGTCCTCGGCACCGCCGACGAAGCCTTCGAAGTGCTGCGGCAGAACGCGGCCATCGGCTGGATGATGCTGACGATGGTCGAAGGCATCTCGCGCGCGGAAGGCGGCGTCGGCGCGATGCTGCTCAATCAGAACAAGCACTTTCATCTCGCCGAGGTCTTCGCGATTCAGATCGTGATCCTCGTCGTCGGCATCCTGCAGGACTACGCGATCGGCTTGCTGCGCCGGTTGTTCTGTCCGTACGCCGAGCTCGTGCTGGAGCGTAAATGACCACGCCGTCGTTCAACTTTCACTACGAAAAAACGGTGCTGAAAGTCGACCACGTGTCGATGGGCTACAGCGATCAGCCCGTGTTGCGCGACGTCGATTTCGAGATTCGCGACATCGTGCGCGACGACTGCACGCAGGGGCAGGTTGTTGCGCTGCTCGGGCCATCGGGCATGGGCAAGACGACGCTCTTCCGCATCCTCGCCGGATTGATGAAGCCGATCAAAGGCGGCGTGTTGATCGGCGAAGAGCAAAAGCCCGTCGAGCCCGGCATGGTCGGTGTCGTGTTTCAGAACTATCAGCTCTTCGAGCATCGCACCGTCCTGGGCAACCTCACCGTCGGCGCGCGCCGCCTCGGCATGCCGAAGAAAGAAGCGATCGCGAAATCGAAGGAAATGCTCGAGCGCTTCGGTCTCGCGAACTTCGCGAAGCGCTATCCCGTGCAGATGTCGGGCGGGCAGCGGCAGCGCGTCGCGATCGCGCAGCAGTTCGTCTGCAGCCAGCACTTCCTTCTGATGGACGAACCATTCTCGGGACTCGATCCGCTCGCAATCGAGCGCGTGTCCGAGCTCGTGACCGAAGTCGCGAACCTGCACACGCTCAACACGATCATCGTCGTCACGCACAACATCGAAGCCGCGCTGCAAGTCGCCGACACCGTGATCGTGCTGGGCCGCGATCGCAACGAAGCCGGCGAATTGATTCCCGGTGCGCGTGTGCAAGAGCGATACGACCTGATCGCCGCCGGACTCGCATGGCGCAAGGGAATCAGTAGCGCACCGGAGTTCATCGAGATGGAGCGCACGATCCGCGAGCGCTTTCGGACGTTGTAGGGTACCCCGTGTCTTCCTTATCGGTGCGAAGGACCCCCTCCGATGACACGAGACGCGCTCTGTCGGCAGGGGGTCCTTCGCGCCCCTCCCACCGCCCGCTCAGGACGACACGGGGGCGACGAGCTTCTCGACAATCATCACGAACTTCTAGCCGCCGGCCCGGAATGCTCCGGGCCGGCTCGCTCGCGCCATCACTTCTTGCAAGGCTTGCCGTTGCTCTTCACGCAGGTGATCGACGCCGACGCGCTGGCGGGCGTCGGGTCGGGCACGTCCGAGGTGGCGGTGGCGCTGTTGGTCATCGAGTCGTAGCTCGACGGTGCCTTCAGGACGAGCGTGATCGTCGCCGATGCTCCGCTCAGGAGGCTTCCCACGCTGCAGACCACCGGGTCCGCGGTGGTGCAACTGCCCTGCGTCGTGCTCACCGATTTGAAGGTCGCGTCGTCGGGGCGGTCGTCGCTGACGACGACGTTCGTCGCGGTGAGGGGGCCGCTGTTCGAGACGACCAGGGTGTAGGTGATGCTTTCGCTCGGGCCGGGGACGGATGGTGTGTAGGTCATCGCCAGCGAGAGATCGGCCTGGTTCGCGATGACGGTGAAGCTCGTTGCGTCGTACGAAGCTGCCGTGGACGGATCGTCCGTGACCTGGCTGCTCTCGTTCTGGCTGTCGCCGTTGCGATCGAAGATCGTCTGTCCCTGGTTCGAGATCGTTCCGCTCGCGGTCGAGCCGATGGTTGCGACGATCGTGAGCGTAGCGCTTGCGCCCGATGCGATCGAGCCGTCCCAGAACGCGATGTTGGCAACTTTCCCCGTCGTGCCGCTGGTCGCGCTCACGCTGACCAATGTCACGCTGGACGGCAGGATGTCGGTCCACTCGTGGCCGAAGTTATCCGGCTGCGTGACGGTCATGTTGTTCGTCATCACTACGGTGTAGGTGACGTTGGTGCCCTGCACGAACGTGCCGCTCACCGACATCGTCGAAGTCACGATGCCCGACTGGATGACGTTGAACGACGTGGCGTCATACGAAGCTGCCGTTGACGGATCGTCCGTTACCTGGCTGCTCTCGTTCTGCGCATCGCCGTCGCGATCGAAGATCGTCTGTCCCTGGTTGGAGATCGTTCCGCTCGCCGTCGAGCCGATCGTGGCGACGATCGTGAGCGTAGCGCTTGCGCCCGATGCGAGTGAGCCGTCCCAGAACGCGATGTTGGCGACCTTCCCGGTCGTGCCGCTGGTCGCGTTGACGCTGACCAACGTGACGCCGGACGGGAGGATGTCGGTCCACTCGTGGCCGAAGTTGTCAGGCTGCGTGACGGACATGTTGTTCGTCATCACGACCGTGTAGGTGACGTTGGTGCCCTGCACGAACGTGCCGCTCACCGACATCGTCGAAGTGACGATGCCCGACTGGATCACGTCGAACGACGTGGCATCGTACGAAGCTGCCGTCGATGGATCGTCCGTGACCTGGCTGCTCTCGTTCTGCGCATCGCCGTTGCGGTCGAAGATCGACTGTCCCTGGTTGGAGATCGTTCCGCTCGCGGTCGAGCCGATCGTGGCGACGATTGTGAGCGTCACGCTCGCGCCCGAGGCGATCGAGCCATCCCAGAACACGATGCTGTTGCCGCAGCAGATCGCGATCGTGCCGCTGCTCGCGCTCACGCTCACGGGTGTGAGGCCGGATGGGAAAATGTCAGTCCACTCGTGGCCGAAGTTATCCGGCTGCGTGACGGTCATGTTGTTCGTCATCACGATGGTGTAGGTGACGTTCGTTCCTTGCACGAACGTGCCGCTCACGGACATCGTCGAAGTGATGATGCCCGACTGGATGACGTTGAACGACGTGGCGTCGTATGAAGCTGCCGTCGATGGATCGTCCGTGACCTGGCTGCTCTCGTTCTGCGCATCGCCGTCGCGGTCGAAGATCGTTTGTCCCTGATTCGAGATCGTTCCGCTCGCGGTCGAGCCGATCGTGGCGACGATCGTGAGCGTAGCGCTTGCGCCCGATGCGAGTGAGCCGTCCCAGAACGCGATGTTGGCGACCTTCCCGGTCGTGCCGCTGGATGCGCTCACGCTGACCAATGTCAGACCGGAGGGGAGAATGTCGGTCCACTCGTGGCCGAAGTTGTCGGGCTGCGTGACGGTCATGTTGTTCGTCATCACGACCGT
>DATKFO010000603.1:0-2060 GCA_035544355.1 Thermoanaerobaculia bacterium | reverse complement strand
CGTACACGTACGGGCGTCCGATGAGCACCGCGCTCGCGCCGAAGGCGATCGCTTTCACGATGTCGGTGCCGCGGCGCACGCCTCCGTCGAAGAGAATCGGCACGCGGCCTTCGACGCGCTCGACGACTTCGGGCAACGCATCGATCGTTGCGGGGACGGTGTCGAGGTTGCGCGCGCCGTGATTCGACACCATCACGCCGGCGGCGCCTTCGTCGATCGCGCGCGCGGCGTCGTCGCCGGTGAGGATGCCTTTCAGCAGAATCGGCAGCGATGTGATGCCGCGCAGCCATTGGAAGTCTTTCCACGTGATCGGACCTCGCTCGTTGCTGTCGGCGCTGAGGCGCGCGCGGCCGACGTCGTCGAGATGCGGCGTGGGCACGTGCGGCGGAATCTTGAAGCCGGAGCGCTGCTGGCGATTGCGCGTGCCGAGGACTGGGGTGTCGACGGTGAGCGCGAACGCTTCGCAGCCGGCGGCTTCGGCGCGGCGCACGAGATCGCGCGAGAGCTCGCGATCGTTCTGCAGATAGATCTGCAGCCAGATCGGACCCGTTGCCGCGCTCGCAATTTCTTCGATCGGACAATTCGATGCGGTGCTGACGACGAACACCGCGCCGTTCGCGCCGCGCGCCGCCGCGGCTTCGCCTTCATCGTGCATCGTGCGCTGATACGCGACGGGCGCGAGAAAAATCGGATGCGCGTACGTGCGGCCGAACAGCGTGATGCGCGTGTCGATCTCCGCGACGTCTTCGAGCACGCGCGGCCGCAGTTTGATGCGCGCGAACGCCTCGCGATTCCAGCGCAACGTGTTCTCGTCCGCGGCACCGGCCGCCATGAATTCGTAGACGGAGTGAGGGACGCGCTCGCGCGCGGCGGTTTCGTAGTCGTCGAGAGTGAGAAGTTGCGTCATGCGCGCACCGTCATTTCCCCGCGCAAATCGCGCTGCATTTCTTTCTTCACGCGCGCGGGCGACAACCCGCGACTGAACAAGTAATACAACTTCGCCAACGCCGCCTCCGCCGTCATATCGAATCCGCTGATCACGCCGGCGTCTTCGAGTGCGGAGCCCGTCGCGTACTCGCCGAGGTTCACGGTGCCTTCGAGGCATTGCGTGCAGTCGACGATCACGACGCCGCGCTTCGTCGCATCGGAGAGTGCGGCGAGGAAGTCGACGTCTTGATCGGGGCCATTGCCGACGCCGTAGGTTTCGAGCACGAGTCCCTGCAGCGGTGGGCGAAGCACATTGCGCACGAGCTCGGGCGAGATACCGGGGAACAGGCGCAGCGCGCTGACGACGGGGCGCGTCAGCTCCTGCACCTCGAGTGCGCTCGAGCTGCGCTGTTTGCGCACGAGATCCCAGTTGATTTCGATGTCGATGCCGACTGTGCCGAGGGGGAGGAAGTTGGGGGAGTCAAATGCGGCGAAGCCGTCGGCGCTCACTTTCGTCGCGCGGCAACCACGCAGCAGGCGTCCACCGAAATACAAACAAACCTCGGGGATCGCGTAGTTCGCGGCGATCAGCAGCGACGTGATGAGATTCTCGCGCGCGTCGTTGCGCACTTCGCACAGCGGAATCTGCGAGCCGGTGATGATCACCGGTTTGCGCAGCCCCTGCAGCATGAACGGCAGCGCCGACGCGGTGTACGCCATCGTGTCGGTCCCGTGCAGCACGACGAAGCCGTCGTAGCGGTCGTAGTTCGCGTTGACGTCGTGCGCGATCTTCACCCATTCGCGCGGCGTCATGTTCGACGAGTCGAGCAGCGGCGCATATTCGTTGATCGTGTACGACGGGATCTCGGGATGGGCGAGCTCGGGCATCGCCTCCATCTGCTGCTGCAGATATCCGGCGGCGGGACTGTAGCCCGCGTCGGTGTGCCGCATGCCGATCGTGCCGCCGGTGTATGCGATGTAGACGCGCTTGCGCATGAGCGCGCATTCTACGTGGCAGAGGTCGCGCACGATCATGTGTTGGCCAGCGGCGAGGTCATCATCCTGACCAGCAGATTCGGCACAGCGACGGCATCGGCGGCTCTACGTGTAGGACATGCTCTCAGCTTGTCCTG
>DATKFO010000602.1:0-2340 GCA_035544355.1 Thermoanaerobaculia bacterium | reverse complement strand
ATCGAAGCCGCGCGGCGCGGAACGAATGGCGGACTGCTCGCGGTCGCGCTGTTCGATCGCGCGCTGCTGTTGCATCGATCCGGCGGCGGCGATCCGATGCGTGATCTCGCCGAGGCGCGTGCGATCGCGCCGCACACCGGCGATGCGCGGCGTCTGCTCGCGGAGATCGATTACGCGGAGGGCGCGATCGCGCGCACGAGCGATCCGCGGCGCTCGATCGCGTTGTTGTCACGCTCGGCGGATTTCTTTCGCGAGTCGTTTCCTGTGTACCTGCCCGCGGCGCTGCTCGAGCGCGGACGCGTGCGTCGCGACAGCGGCAGCATCGACGACGCGCGCGCCGATTTTCTCGCCGGCATCGATGCAATCGAGCGGCATCGCGATGCGCATGCGAAGTCCGAGGTCGAGACGGCCGCGTTGTTCGACGCGGAACAGAATCTCTTCGGCTCGGTCGTCGAGCTTGCGCTCGCGAAAGGGGAGACGCGCGCAGCGTTTGCGTACGCCGATCGCGCGTTGCAGCACGCGCTGCGCAGCCGGTTTCCGTCCGCGCGCATCGCGGATGCGATTCCTGACGAATGCGTGCTCGAGATTTACATCGCGGGCGATGACGTCGTCGTGTTCGCTGCGAATGCCGATCGCGTCGAGAGTGTGCGTGCCGGGAGCGCGAAGCGTGTTCGTGCTGAGGCGCGTGCGCTCGTCGACGCGCTAGCGTCGAAATCGAACGACGTTCGCAGCGCGTCGGCGTTGTACGCGATGCTCATCGCGCCGTTGCGATCGTCGCTGACGAACGCGCGCGCGATCACGATCGTCGCCGATCCGCGACTCGGCTTCATCCCGTTCGCGGCGCTCTTCGATGCGGAAACGAAGCGCTATTTCATCGAAGATCACGAGCTTGTCGTTCGTCCTGCGTACGCGTTGCCGTTGCACGATCGGGCGGCTCTCACGTCATCCACGCCGGCATTGATCGTCGCGAATCCGGAGAACGCGGACGTCGCGCGATTGCCGGGTGCGGATCGCGAAGCGCATGACGTCGCGGCGAGTTATCGCGCGCCCGAAATTCTCGCGGGCAGCGAGGCGACGCCATCCGCGGTTCTTCGCGCGCTTGCCGCGCATCGCGTGTTTCATTACGCGGGCCACGCGGCGGCGCCGGAGCGTTCCGCGGGCGCGCTGCTGTTGTCGGGCGGACGTTTGTACGCGACCGACGTCGCGCGCCTCGATCTGCGCTCCGTCGACGTCGTCGTGCTCGCCGCATGCCGCTCATCGCGCGCCGCACACGAATCGGTTCCGCGCGATCTTGCGACCGCATTCGTCGTCGCCGGCGTGCGCAACGTCGTCGGCACCGGATGGGAGATCGACGATGCGACGTCTGCCGCGACGTTCGCAGATCTGCATCGCGCGATCGCATCGGGCATGCGCGTGAGCGCAGCGGTGCGCGACGTGCAGCTCGCCGCGATTCGCGCGAACCGCAGCCCATCGACGTGGGCCGCGATCACGATTTTCTCGACGGAGAGGAGCTGACCATGGGAAGCGTAACGATCGATTTCATCGGCTTGCACCTGATCCACAACGGCGGCAACGGCCAGCCGAAGACCGTCGCAACGATCAATGGGCGGCGTACGGTGACGACTGCCTGTTTCGGCGGGATCACACTCGACGTTCACGAGCCATCGATCACAGTCGACGGACGGATCGACGAAGCGAACACGGACTGGGAACGTCTGCCGGCCATCGACTTGCCGTCCTTCGAGCTGAAGGGAACGATCACGTTCTCGCCGCGCGTGCCGATCGTCGATCACACCTGGAAGCCGCTTCGCGTGAAGAATCGGCACTGCGAAAATTTCGCGATGCCGGATGGATTTTTCGAGCGCCTCGACGAAGAGAAGCACGCCCTCACGCGCATCGACGCCGGCGAGCTCACGGTCTTCAAGCTCACGCGAGGCCAGTCGATTCACACACGCGTGTTCTTCTCCGACGCGAGTGCATTCAGCATCGCTCGCGCGGACGGCAAGAAGATCACGCTCGACACCTCGCAGAACGCGACGATCACGTTTCTCAACACGGAGCTGAGGGACAACGGCAACGACTACGACTGGCTCTGGTACATGATTGCCACCGGCAATCGGTGTTGCGGCAAGCCGGACGAGCAGGAAGTTCCCGCAATCCTCAGCGACGACAGGGACATGCCCTTCCCTCTCAACCTTGGCTGCTCGAACTCGAATTGGCCATGATCGCCAAACGTAGGACATGCTCTCAGCTTGTCCTGCGCGTGCCGCGTGCCAGGAGTGGGCGGGTTGCGACGAACGCACGATTTCCGCGAGGGCGGGCCGCCTGGAGAGGCGGCCC
>DATKFO010000601.1:0-7797 GCA_035544355.1 Thermoanaerobaculia bacterium | reverse complement strand
CGGCGCGGTTATGTCGACGGTGGTCATTTCCTGTAACTCCGATTGCGACCGGCAGGCCATGGAAGCGGGCTCGGCATGGAAAAGATTCCAAGCGGTGGCTGGTGACAAGTGCGGCGACGAGGTTCCGAAGAGAAACCGCTGGCAATGGAAGAAAAAGCGCCTGCAACCGAAGAAAAATCGATGACGACGACATCAAACTCTCTTACGGAGTCAAGCAATCTTGCTTGCAACTGAAACAATTTTGCTTGCAATGCAAGCAGACTCGCCTGCCAATGCAGGCAAACTCGCTTGCAAGTCAGGCAATCTGGCTTGCAGTTGAAGAAGCTGTCCCTTCAGCTGCAAGCAGTTTTCCTTGATTTGTAAGCGAGCTCGATGTCGTTGTCATCGATCTTTCTTCATTTGCAGGCAAGCGCTTCTTCATTTGCAACCGAGTTTTCTTCATTTGCAACCGAGTTTTCTTCCGTTGCCAGCGGCACCGCTTCGCCGCGATGGCCGATCGGGACAGGAGGTCACGACGCGATCTTCGCTTCCTTCCCGAGATCCACCACTTCAAAGTTGAAGCTCGACTCGTTGCTGAGGAGAGGTTCGTCCTGAACGATGCACCGCCCTCAGTCACCGTCACCAGCAACCAGCCACCGCCTCAGGCCATCAATTGCCGCAACACGAACGGCAGGATCCCGCCGTGCTCGTAGTAGTCGACCTCGATCGGCGTGTCGATACGCACCGTGACCGGCACGTCGTTCGACGTTCCGTTGCGGTGAATGCGCAGTGTTGCTTTCTGGCGCGGGCGCAATTCGCCTTCGATGCCGACGACGTCGAATATTTCCGTGCCGTCGAGGCCGAGGGTTTGCGCGCTCGTGCCTTCTTCGAATTGCAAGGGGAGCACGCCCATGCCGACGAGGTTGGAGCGATGAATGCGCTCGAAACTCTGCGCGGCGACGGCGCGGACGCCGAGGAGCTTCGTGCCTTTCGCGGCCCAATCGCGCGAGCTGCCGGTGCCGTACTCCTGGCCGGCGAGCACGACGAGCGGCGTGTTCTCCTCCGCGTACCGCACCGATGCGTCGTAGATCGGCAGCTGATCGCCCGACGGATAGTGCACGGTCACGCCGCCTTCGACGCCGGGGACCATGAGGTTCTTGATGCGCACATTCGCGAACGTGCCGCGCGTCATCACGCGATCGTTGCCGCGACGCGAGCCGTAGCTATTGAAGTCCGCAACCGTCACGCCCTTCTCGATGAGATAGCGGCCTGCCGGCGACGTCGCCTTGATCGAGCCCGCGGGGCTGATGTGATCGGTGGTCACCGAATCGCCGAAGATCGCGAGTGGCCGCGCGCCGGTGATGTTCGACGCCTTCCCCGCGCTCATGCCGAAGCCGTCGAAGAACGGCGGCTCCTGGATGTACGTCGACTCCGTGTCCCACTGGTAGATCTGTCCCGTCGCGGCCGGGATGTCGTTCCACAGCGGATTCTGCTCCGCGAAGCTCGCGTAGAGCCGGCGGAAATCGTCGGGTGAGAGCGCAGACGCAACTGCGGCGCGCACTTCGTCCATCGACGGCCAGATGTCGCGAAGGTAAACATCTTGACCATCACGGCCCTGGCCGAGCGGATCGTTCGTCATGTCGATGTCGATGCGGCCCGCGAGCGCGAACGCGACGACGAGCGGCGGCGACATCAGGAAGTTCGCGCGGATCGACTGATGTACGCGCGCCTCAAAGTTGCGATTGCCGCTGAGCACGGACACGCCGATCAGGTCGTGCGTGGTGATCACTTCTTCGACTTTCGGATCGAGCGGTCCGGAGTTGCCGATGCACGTCGTGCATCCATACCCGACGGTATGGAAGCCGAGCTCACCGAGATACTGCGCGAGCCCTGCCTTCTGGTAGTACTCGGTGACGACGCGCGAGCCCGGTGCGAGCGACGTCTTCACGACACGCGGCACGCGCAATCCTTTCTCGACCGCTTTCTTCGCGAGGATCCCCGCGGCGAGCATCACCGAAGGATTCGACGTGTTCGTGCACGACGTGATCGCGGCGATCAGCACGTCGCCGTGATGCAGCTCGGCAACGGCGAGTGGAAACTCTTCCGCGAGGTCCGCAGCGGCGACGCGATCGGGCGATGGACGGTTGTTCACCATCTCGTACTCGGAGACTTCACTCGTGTTGCGCGTCGCCTCAGGCAACGCCACGGCTTCCTGCCGCTGTTCGCCGCCGCCTTTCACTTCGAGCGTCGCGGACGGGATGCCGACGAGCGTCTTCACTTTGCGCTCGATCTCGCCGGCGGGCTTGCCGTAGCCGTTCGGCGCTTCGGCCTGCAGCATGTTCACGAACGTCGGTTTGAGCACGTCGAGCTCGATGCGATCCTGCGGACGCTTCGGACCGGCGATGCTCGCGCGCACGGTGGAGAGATCGAGCTCGAGCACTTTCGTGTACTCGACATCGCCTTTCTTCGGAATGCCGAAGAGTCCCTGCGCCTGGTAGTAGTTGCGGAACGCCGCGATCTGTTCGTCGGTGCGTCCGGTGAGCGCGAGATAGCGGCACGATTCTTCGTCGATCGGGAAGAAGCCCATCGTTGCGCCGTACTCCGGCGCCATGTTCGCGATCGTCGCGCGATCGGCGACCGGCAGCGACTCCGCGCCGGCACCGAAGTACTCGACGAATTTGCCGACGACTTTCGCGTGACGCAGCAACTGCGTGATCGTCAGCACGAGATCAGTCGCGGTCACACCTTCTTTCAGCTGCCCGGTGAGATGCACTCCGACGACATCCGGCGTCAAAAAGTAAACCGGCTGCCCAAGCATCCCCGCCTCGGCCTCGATCCCGCCCACGCCCCAGCCGACAATGCCGAGTCCGTTGATCATCGTCGTGTGCGAGTCGGTGCCGACGAGCGAGTCTGGGTAGTAGACGCCATCGCGCTCGAGAATGCCGCGCGCGAGGAACTCGAGATTCACCTGGTGCACGATGCCGATTCCCGGCGGCACGACCTGGAATCCGTTGAACGCCTGCATGCCCCATTTCAGAAACTGATACCGCTGCTGATTGCGCTTGAACTCCATGTCCATGTTCATCTGCAACGCGTCGGCGCGGTTGGAGAAGTCGACCTGCACGGAGTGATCGATCACGAGGTCGACAGGCACGAGCGGCTCGATGATGCGCGCGTCCTTGCCGAAGCGCGCGGCGGTGGAGCGCATCGCAGCGAGATCGACGAGCAGCGGCACGCCGGTGAAGTCCTGCAGCAGCACGCGCGCGACCATGAACGGGATTTCTTCCGTGCGCTCGGCGTTGCTGGACCAGCTCGCGAGCGCGCGAACATCTTTCTCGGCGATCTTCTTGCCGTCGACGTTGCGCAGCACGGATTCGAGGACGATGCGGATGCTGACCGGGAGCTTCGAAATCGCCCCGATCCCCGCCTGCTCGAGCTTCGGCAGCGAGTAGAATTGCGCGCGCTTTCCGTTGCCGAGATCGAAGGTATCGAGAGTGTTGAAAGTGTTGAGCGGCATAGCGAGGCGAGCATATCAAAGCGTTGCCTGTTGCCCGTTACCCGTTGCCCAAGGCAACGAATTCATCGCCCCAACTTCGAAAAGAGCGCCGCGAACAACTCCACGCCGTCCCAAAAGTAATCGATGCGCATGTTCTCGTTCGGCGCGTGCTGGTTGTTGTCGTAGTTCGCGATCGGGACTCCGATGACGGGTGCGCCGGATGCGTCGTGGAAGAGGTACATCGGGATGCTGCCGCCGAGGGTTGGGAGGCGGACGACGTCGCCGAACGTTTCGCGGACGATGTCCGCGACTTCGCGCGACAGCGGCGCGTCGAGCGGCGTGCGCGATGCGGGGTAGCCGAGGTGCCAGGTGAGCTTCGCGATCTTCGCGTGGGCGAGGCGCGTCGGCATGTCAGGCGTATCGCGGACGATGTGAAAACCCTGCGCGGCAACGTGCGCCTCGATGCGGTCGCGCACGCGCTCGGGCGTTTGATTCGGGACGAGACGAAAATCGATCGAGGCGGTCGCGTCGCGCTGGATCGTGTTCGATGCTTTTGCGCCGACGCTGCCCGACGCGATGCCGCGCAGATTCAGTGCAGGCAGCATCAGTTGCTCGTTGAGATTTTTTCCTTCGGGCACGGCGATGCCGAGCTCGGCGCGCAACTGCTCTTCGACCGGCGGCAGCGCGGCGATCGCGCGTTTTTCTTCGTCCGTCGGCGGTGCGACGTCGTCGTAGAAACCGGCGACGAGAATCTTGCCGCGCTCGTCGCGCATCGAATCGAGCAGATGCGTGAGCAGCACGATCGGATTCGGCACCCAGTTGCCGTAATGCCCGCTGTGCAGCGGCCGCGCCGGTCCGTACACGGTGATCTCGACGTCGCTCACGCCGCGAGCGCCGTAGAAAATCTGCTTGCGTCCGGTTTGATGCACGGGACCGTCGCACAACATCCACGCGTCGGTTTTCAAAAGCGCCGCGTATTTCTCGAGGATCTGCTGCAAGTGCGGCGATCCCGCTTCTTCTTCGCCTTCGAAGAAAAAACGCAGATTCACTTTCGGCTTGCTGCCCGCATCGAGCGCGACAAGCATCGTAACGATCGCAGCCTTGTCATCGCTCGCGGAGCGCGCCCAGATGCGGCCGTCGCGTACGACCGGCGTCCACGGCTCGCCATTCGTCCAATCGCTCGCGACGGTCGGCTGGCCGTCGTAGTGTGCGTAGAACGTGATCGTCTTCTTCGCGCCGGGCGCATCGAGCGCGCCGAACACGACAGGCGGCGCGCCTTCGACGCGGAGCAGTTGCGTCGCGACGCCACGGTGCTTCAGCATCTCCGACAACATCGCCGCGTTGCGCTCGATGTTCGGCGTGTCGGACGCGACGTTCGGGATGGCCAGGAATCGCGTGAATTCGGTGAGGATCTCGGCCTCGTGCGCGGCACGATGTCCGCTCGTGAGCGTGGCTGCGAGGGTGATCGCGAGAAGCATGGCGACAGTGTAGACTCGCCTCACATCACATCAAGAAGCACGGAGGCGCCCATGGATCCGATCCAATCCCTCGATTCCCGAATTTCGTCACGACGTCTTCTCGATCACACTTTCTATCAGCGCTGGACGTGCGGCACGCTCTCGCGCGAAGAGCTGCGCGATTACGCGCGCAACTACTTCCACTACGCGATGGCGTTCCCCACGTTCATCAGCGCGATGCATATGCACACCGACGATCTCCCGACGCGCCAGATGCTCCTCGAGAATCTGATCGAGGAAGAGCGCGGCACCGAGAATCACCCCGAGCTCTGGCTCCGCTTCTGCGAATCCCTCGGACTCGATCGCGCCGAAGTTGCGACCGGTGCACCGAATGCGGCGACGCGCAACCTCATCGCGACGATGCACTCACTCGCACGCGACGGCGCGCTGCACGAAGGCCTCGCAGCGCTCTACGCGTACGAATCACAGATCCCCGACGTCGCGAAAGCGAAGATCGCAGGCCTCGCGGAGTGGTACGGCATCAGCGCGGAACGCGACATCGCGTTCTTCTCGGTGCACATGGACGCGGACGTCGCGCACTCGGACACATCGCGCGGCATTCTGCGCCGCCTCTGCGACACGTCCGAAAAGACGGAGCAGGCCGAGATCGCAACCGGCCGCACGCTCGATGCGTTGTATGGGTTTCTCGATAGCGTGACCGCGAACTAGCCCATCACACCGTCGCCGCCGCGCGGGCGGCGACGGCCTTCGCGTCGTGCTTGCGCTCCGGCCAGCCGCGGCGCTTCACTTCGTCGAACGGGACGAGCGCGTTCGCATAGTAGTCGCGGAGCAGCAGTTCGTCTGGATTCCATTGCCACGCGTCTTCGATCGAGGAGATGCCGCCTTCGTCGAACAGTTCGTCGTGCCATTGATCGACGCGGATGATGAGCCGTCGCAGTTCGAGGACCTTGCGCGCGGTCTCCCAAATCTCGGCTTCGTTTTTTTCGCGCAGGAGATACGGGCGAGCGCGCCATTCTTCGCGTAACTTAGCGATCTCCGAAGGCATCTCGCGCTGCGCGACCATCTTTCTTCGCGTGAGGACGGTCGCGACCAACGTCACCGGCGTGATTGCGATCGCGCCCGAGATCTCGTTCATCACGAGATCCGCGAGGCGCTGCAATTCGGGCTTGCGCTCGTCGAATGTGTGCGAGACCGCCGCGGGATGCTCGCGCACGAAGTCATCGACCGAGATCGGATTGCCGAATGTCACGATCGCGTAGCCGTAGCGCTTGAAACGCTTCACGATGCCGCGGAAGGTGCTCTTGAAGAGGTACTGGAACGTCGTCTTCAGTTTCTGCCCGCGCGTGGAGCGTTCTTCGCGGCCGAGGAGCTCTTCGGTGAGATTGCGGTCCTCGAGGACTCGGTCGTAATTTACGGCGGTGGGCACGATGAAGAGCGGCGCACTGAATTCGTGATCGCGCTTCGCGGTGACGAGATAGTCGAGCATCCCGAGCTTCGGTTTGAGAAACGCGCCGTCGCGCGAGAGGCCGCCTTCGATGAACACGCCCTGCGTCACGCCGTTCTTCGTGATCGTCTGGACGAACTTCGCGAGCACCGTGTGATACAGCGGCTCGCGATAGCGGCGCCGCACGAAATAGCCGCCGAACCATTTGAACACGTGATTCAGCGGCCAGACGCGCGCCCACTCGCCGATCGCGTATGAGAGCGAGATGAAGCGGAAGAGCATGTACGCGAGCAGGACGTAGTCGGCGTTCGAGCGGTGGTTGATGATGTAGACGACGACCGAGCCCTTCGGCGCTTTCTCGGTGAACTCGCGGATCGGTTTCGCTTCGATGACCGGCCAGTAGAGGAAGCGCATGATCGCGCGCGCGACCGGCGCGCCGATGCGGTAGTACGCGAGCAGATTGAATTTCGGGACGATCTCGTAGAGATACGTCTTCGCCTGCTTCGTCGCGGCGTCGATGGAGACGTGATGTTCCTTGGCATACGACTGTACGGCCTGCACGACCTCGCGGCTGCCGAACACTTCGAGCTCGATATCGGCGTGGCGGCGCTTGAGCTTGAAGCGATCGATGTGGATGCGGCGCTCGCGCTGCAGGCGCCGCGCGTGGCGTTTTCCCCAGATGACGGCGGCGATGATGAGAATGACGGTCACGGCCGCCGCGACGATGAGGAGCGCTTTCATGGATCGCAAGAGTGTAACTCGCGCACTCTTTGTGCAGTAGCGACGTCCGATGGCGCGCCGCCGCGAAAAAGAACGTCCCGCCGCGTTGATGGAGCGCGGCACGATCTCCGTGCTCTACCGCCCGCGTGTCCACGCTCCCGACGCGATCCAGCGCCTGCTCGTCGTGCTCGCGCCGGATGACTCGCTGCGCCGGCGCGTGATCGTGATCGGACGCAATCGCCTGCCGCGGCACGCCCGATTCTGGGGCTTCGTCGACGCCGTCGCCGACGCCAGCGACCTCCCCGCCATCCTAGGCAACGCCCGTCCCGCCGGCGACGGCGCCTATCGCATCACCTGGCACGGCGGCCACGCGCATCTCGTGTTCGCACTCGCGATCGTCGATCACGACGAAGCGCTCGAAGAGAGCGGCGACTACGTCGTGACGGTTGCGAACCCCGATCCTGCCGCGTGGGAGCTCACGGAATCGCCCGAGGTCCAGTTCGAGCTTTTCGAGCCGGAAGAATTGCACGTCGACGTGATGACAACCTTCCCGCAGACATTGCAGGAACGGTTTCACGATCGTCGCTACGCGCAGTTGGATACGGTCGAGTTTCTCGACCATCCCGGCGCGGAGCTGATTTTCATCGCGGTTTCGGAGTGCGGCGGCAAAGCCCCCGCAC
>DATKFO010000600.1:0-3403 GCA_035544355.1 Thermoanaerobaculia bacterium | reverse complement strand
AGAATCAGCGCGAGAAAAAACGGATAGCCGGGACCGTGCTGCGGCGGATTCGGCCAGACGAAATCGCCCGCCGCGAGCTGCTGCGCCCACTCGAGATACTCGAGCGAATCGAGCTGCGGCGCGCGGAAGAGCGTGACGTTGCGCAGCTCGATGATGACGATCACGCGCAGCAGAAGTGCGAGGGCGAAGATCAGGAGGAACGGAAGTGCCGAGGGTTTTCGCGGCTTCGCCATCGCAGCGCGATTCTACGTTCACGCTCAGGACTGTTATTCTTTTTCCACGGGAGACCACACATGACTGTCCAAGCGGCGCCTTCCTCGCTGGAACGTGAGCTCGAGTACCGCAAGAAGCTCACGGCGATCACCAACCAGATCAATTCTGCCGAGTCGATCCCGCACATCCTGATGACGCTCAAGGACAAGATCCTCGAGCTCCTCGACGCCGAGCGCCTCACCATCTACGCCATCGACACGAAGAATCAGGAGCTCTACTCGCTGACGCGCGTGGGCGATGTGCCGAAGGAAATCCGCGTTCCGAAATCGTTCGCGTCGATCGCCGGCTTCACCGCACTCGCGCGCAAGACCGTCAACATCAAAGACGCGTACGAGGCCTCCGAGCTGCAGAAGTTCCACGCGAACCTCCGCTTCGATCAGCGCTGGGACAAGCAGACCGGCTTCCGCACGAAGTCCGTGCTCGCCGTTCCGATCATGTACGAGAAATATCTCCTCGGCGTCGTGCAGCTGATCAACCGCCGCCACGGCGGCGCATTCACATCGCAGGATGAAGACGGCGCCGAAGAGATCGCGCGCATTCTCGGCATCGCGTTCTACAACCAGCACAAAGTCACGCGGCAAACGAAGCCGTCGAAATTGGGCGGCCTCGTCGACAAAGGCGTCGTGTCCGAAAAAGACATCGAACAGGCCGTCTCCAGCGCGCGCGTCAACAACGTCACCGTCGAGCAGGTGCTCATCGAGGACTTCAACGTCCCGAAAGAAGAGCTCGGGAAATCGCTCGCCGCGTTCTACTCGACGCAGTTCTTCAACTACGACGGCTCGCAGACCATCGCCAGCGATCTCAAGGAGCGCGTGTCGTCGGAGATCTGGAAGAAACACGTGTGCGCGCCGATCGAGCGCAAGCCGGGACAGCTCATCGTCGCCGTCGACGATCCGCAGGACCTCACGCGTCTCGACGGCATCCGCGCGATGAATCTCGCGCCGCGCTACGAATTCTGGGTCGCGCTCAAGCAGGACATCCTCGCGTACATCGCCGCGTCGTACGGCGAGCAGGTGCAGCAGGACGGCTCGACCGCGGAATCCGCCGACTGGGCGAAGATCCTCGACTCCCTCGGCGAAGGCGAGCGCGTCGAGCTCGACGACCAGGAGCGCAATCCGAACGAGCCGGAGATCGACGAGACCGACTCCGGCATCGTCAAGCTCGCGAATCAATTGATCATCGAAGCGTTCGCGCGCGGCGCGTCGGACATCCACATCGAGCCCGACGGCCCGAAGAATCCGTGCACGATCCGGCTGCGCATCGACGGCGACTGCGCGAAGTTCATGGAAGTGCCGGGCGCGCATCGCAACGCGCTCGTGCAGCGCCTCAAGATCATGGCCAAGCTCGACATCTCCGAGAAGCGCAAGCCGCAGGACGGCAAGATCCGCTTCAAGTATTCGAAGGGGACGATCGAGCTGCGCGTCGCGACGATTCCGACCGCGAATCAAAACGAAGACGTGGTCATGCGCATCCTCGCGGCGTCGAAGCCGCTGCCGATCGACAAGATGGGCTTCAGCGAGCACAACTTGCGGCGCTTCAAGGAAATCCTCGCGAAGCCGTACGGCATCGCGCTCGTCGTCGGTCCGACGGGCTCGGGCAAAACGACGACGCTGCACTCCGCGCTCGGCTTCATCAACACCGTCGACATGAAGATCTGGACTGCGGAGGATCCGGTCGAGATCACGCAGAAGGGATTGCGCCAGGTGCAGGTGCATCCGAAGATCGACTTCACGTTCGCGGCCGCGATGCGCTCGTTCCTGCGCGCCGATCCCGACGTGATCATGGTCGGCGAGATGCGCGATCACGAGACAGCGGCGATCGGCATCGAGGCGTCGCTCACCGGACACCTCGTCTTCTCGACGCTGCACACGAACTCCGCGCCGGAGACGATCACGCGTCTGCTCGACATGAACATCGATCCCTTCAACTTCGCCGACGCGCTCCTCGGCATCATGGCGCAGCGCCTCATCCGCGTGCTCTGCGCGAAATGCAAAGAGGGCTACCACCCGACGCCGGAAGAATTCGAAGAGATCATCGAAGCGTACGGCTACGACTATTGGCCCGCGATGGGCATCGTCTACTCGCCCGAGCTGACGCTCTATCGCCCGAAAGACAAAGGCTGCTCGACCTGCAACAACACCGGCTACAAAGGCCGCATGGGCGTGCACGAGCTCCTCGTCGGCACGGACGAATTGAAGAAAGCCATCCAGCACCGCTCGCCAATCGACGAACTGCGCAGGCTCGCGATGCAACAAGGCATGCGCACGTTGTTGCAGGACGCGATCGAGAAAGCGTTCAAGGGCGTGACGGACGTGAAGCAGGCACGCGCGATCGCGGTGAAGTAAGTGCTCCCTTCCATCTTCTTCGGCCACGGCAATCCGATGAACGCGCTCGAAACGAACGCGTACACCGAGGCGTGGTCTGCGATCGGACGTGCATTGCCGCGGCCGAAGGCGATCCTCTGCATTTCCGCGCATTGGTATCTGCCCGGCACGCGCGTCACTGCGATGGAGCGTCCGCGCACGATTCACGACTTCGGCGGATTTCCGCGCGCGCTGTACGAAATCGAATATCCCGCGCCGGGAGATCTCGATCTCGCGCAACGCGTGCAAGCGCTCACCGGCGCGGAGCTCGATCACGAATGGGGACTCGATCACGGCACGTGGTCGGTGTTGTGTAACGTGTATCCGAACGCCGACATCCCGATCGTGCAGCTGAGCATCGACGAAACACAGCCCGCACAATTTCATTACGAGCTGGGCAAGCGCCTCGCGCCGCTGCGCGACGAAAACGTGCTCGTGATCGGCAGCGGCAATCTCGTCCACAACCTCCACACGTACGCGTGGGGACGCCATCCCGTCGCGCCATTCGATTGGGCCGTGCGCTTCGAAGCACAAGCGCGCGAGCTGATGCGCGCCGGCAACGACGCCCCACTCGTCGCCTACGAATCCCTCGGCCGCGACGCCACGCTCTCCGCACCAACACCCGATCACTACCTGCCGCTGCTGTACATCCTCGGCACACGCCACGCGAGTGACGAAGTCACGTTTCCGGTGGAAGGGGTGGATGGGGGGTCGGTGTCGATGCTGACGGTGCGATTGGGTACGCTGTCATTCTGAGCGGGTGGTGG